>JAPYWU010000109.1 GCA_028276205.1 Dictyoglomaceae bacterium
ATATAATCATAGGGGTTAGTTTACATAAGAGAACAATTTGGAAACCTAAAAGGGAAATTCAAATAGATATTCCTTACCAACCCAACAATATTACAGAAAAAATCACATATAAAATGACTCAGACCAAGCTCTTCAGGGAATTTCAACAAAGGTTAAACCCATTATTAAACCCCTCTTTATTTGAAGTCCTTATGCAAACCATAGATATTATGAATTATGAATTAGAAAATCAGAATCTCAAAAATGCAGATTTAGTTATCGTTCCTGAGGTACAAAATTTTGGAACTTTCGATTTTGATAAAGCTTCTGATATCATAGCTTTAGGAGAAAAGGCTATGGAAGAAAACCTTTCCTCCTTAATGAAGCTTATAGAAAAGAAAAAATTTATATTCTTCTAATAAATTTTTACTATTTCATCTAAAGGAAGCCTTGGTCTTTGTGGTGGATCTTCAGCTGGATACCCTAAGGTCATAAGTTGTATTACCTCTGCTTCCTTAGGAAGATTTAATACCTCTTTTACTTTATCCTGATAAAAAGATCCTATCCAACATGTTCCAAGACCTTCTTCTACTGCCTGAAGATGAATATGGGTCAAAGCTATAGCAACATCTATATAATGGGCAGGTACTCCACATCTCATCACATAATCTTTATCTAAAACATAAGCCACTATAACTATGGGAGCCTTTAACATAAAGGGCTGATGAGGAGAAGCTTCTTTAACTAATCTTTCCTTCAAATTTTTGTCTTTTACAATAATAAATCTCCATTCTTGTCTATTCCTTGCTGAAGGAGCAAGTCTTGCTGCCTCCATTATTCTTAGAAGTTTTTCCTCCTCTACATCTTTATCTAAATAATCTCTTATACTTCTTCTCTTCCTTATAGCTTCAAAAACATCCATTTATTTCACCCCCATAAGTTTCCATCTTTCTCCCATCATTCTCAATCTTTTTATCCTTTCTTCTATAGGCGGATGAGTACTAAAAAGATTATTTACATTATATTTTTTGAGAGGATCAGCAATATATAAAGGGGCAGTAATATTATTCGCTCTCTTTATAGGATTTGGATCCTTAGCTATCTTTTCCAATGCAGAAGCAAGACCCTCAGGATACCTTGTAAGCATAGCTGCAGTAGCATCTGCCATGTACTCTCTTTGTCTTGATAAGGAAAACCTTAAAATTGTTGCCAATAAGGGAGCCAATAAAGCGATAATCAAAGATATAATACCTAAAAAATCTTGATCTTTATTTCTTCTTTTTTCTCCTGAATAGAAGGGTCCATAATAAAATGATCTTTTCAAACTATCACCAAGAATTACAATTAAACCCACCAATACAACTGCTATAGTTTGTAGTCTTACATCATAATTTTTTATATGTGATATCTCATGAGCAACTACTCCCTCAAGCTCCAATCTATTCATCTTCTCTAAAAGACCAGTAGTTACAGCAATTGCACTATTTTTTGGATCCTTTCCAGTAGCAAAAGCATTGGGTGATGAATCATTTATTACATAAATTTTAGGAGTAGGAATACCTGCAGCTATGCTTAAACCTTCAACAATATTTATAAGATAGGGATATTCTTCTTTTTTGGGTTCATATGCATCACTAATAGAAAGAATTAATTTATCACTATTTTTATACGCATAATAATTAACTGTTAGCGTAACTATTAAGGCTATAAATATTGCTATTTCTCCTAAATTAAAGAAATAGATTATAGAATAACATACAAAGAAAAGAAGAATAGATATAAGAAAGAATATTAGCCATGTCTTTCTCTTATTCTGTTCTATAGCCTCATAAAAAGTATAAGTATTCTTCATATATTAAAAGCTAACTTTAACAGCTTTCCTTTCCTCTGGATTTTCCAGTTCAAAATATTCTTTGGGTTTAAATCCAAAAATATTTGCAATTATAGAATTTGGAAAAACTTGCAAAGATTGATTATAAATCATAACAATGTCATTATAAAATTGTCTTGCATAAGCAATTTTTTCTTCAATTCCACTCAATTCTTCTTGCAACATGAGAAAATTTTGATTTGCTTTTAAATCTGGATAATTCTCAACTATGGCAAATAGGGTTTTTAAAGCAGAAGTAAGTCCCTGATCTGCTTGAGCAATTTCTCCTGGAGTCTTTGCACTCATCATTTGCGCTCTATAAAGAGCAATTTTATCAAAGATTTCTTTTTCATGAGCTGCATAACCTTTAACCGTTTCTACCAAATTTGGAATTAGATCATATCTTCTCTTTAATTGTACATCAATTTGAGCCCATGCATTTTCTACCCTATTTCTCAAAACTACTAATCGGTTATATATGACAATAACAAAAAGAGCCAAAAATATTAGTATACCTAAAATGATTAAACCTAGCATTTTAAAAACCTCCCCTCAAAAATTTAAAAATCAAAACTAATCCCAACTTTGAAGATATTTAATCTGTTCTTCTGTAAGAGTATCAATTTCTATATTTAAACTTTTGAGTTTTAAGTTTGCAACCTCTTTTTCTATCTCTTGAGGAACTTGAAGCACTTTTTTTGGTAAGCTTTTACCATGCTCAAGCAACCATTTCATTACTAAAAACTGAATCCCAAAAGAAAGATCCATTATCTCAACAGGGTGACCATCACCACCTACCAAATTCAAAAGCCTTCCTTCCGCTATTACATAAAGCCTTTTATTATTAGGAAGAATATATTCATGTATATTATCCCTTACCTCTTTTTTAGTAATTGCTAAGTCTTCCAAAGATTTCATATCTATCTCCACGTTGAAATGCCCTGCATTAGCTAATATGGCTCCATCCTTCATATTCAAAAAATGCTCCTTAGTTATCACTTTACAATTTCCTGTTGCTGTTATAAACACATCCCCTAATTCTACCGCTTTTGAAATTGGCATAACCTCAAAACCTTCCATATATGCTTCTAATGCCTTAATAGGATCAACTTCAGTTATAATCACTCTTCCCTTTAATCCTTGTATTTTATGAGCTATACCCCTTCCAACCCATCCATATCCTGATATTACAAAAATTTTACCTGCAACTAATAAATTTGTATTTCTCATAAAGGAAGACAAAGCAGATTCACCAGTACCAAACCTATTATCAAATAAAAATTTTGTCCTTGCATCATTTACTGCTACTATTGGAAAATCTAATCCCTTCTCTTTTTCAAGTGCCTTTGCCCTTATAACACCTGTTGTGGTTTCCTCTCCTACCCCTAATATTTTACTTTTTAAATGAGAAAATTCTTTATACAAAAGGGTCGTAAGATCAAAACCATCATCAATTAAAAGATCAGGATCTTTGTTTAACACTTCTCTCAGATTGTTTATATAATCTTCTTCCGTTTCTCCTCTCCAAGCAAAAACTTCAACTCCTTCTTTTACCAGATAGGCCACTACATCATCTTGAGTAGATAAAGGATTACTTCCAGCACATACTACCCTTGCCCCACAATTTTTAAAAGAAAGAGCAAGTCTTGCAGTTTTTGCCTCTAAATGAATACACATCCCTATGGTGGTATTTTTAAAAATTTGGGAAGAAGAATATTCTTTCTCAAGAAGATTTACTACAGGCATAAACTGTCTTGCCCAATAAACTTTTCTTTCTCCATTTTTCCATAAGTTAATATCCTTAATCTTGCTCATGATTTATCTCTTTTTCTCTTTTTGCATAGCTATAAATTCTATTTCACTTTTTAATATTTGCAAAAAGAGATTATTTCCCACATTTCTATTTTCTTTCATATATTTTTCTATTCTTTCTCTCTCAAAGGATATCACCTTTAAGAAATCATCAACAGTAAATATGGGAAGCCCAAATTCATTTTCTTTCCTTTCTAATTTTGTTAGTTCTTCTTGTAAAATACTCTTTAGTTTTGTCCCGCGAGAAGATTTAGGATAAAGATTAGGAAGGTATAAATTCTTTTTACGAGTTTGATACTCCTTCTCAAGTAAACTTAAAACCTCTAAAAATTCTTCATCGGTAAAAGAGGGAAATTCTGATAAAAATTTATATACCAATTCTTCTAAGAATAAAAATAAATCCCATTGAAGTTTTGTAAAATCTGCAGGTTTTTCTTCCACTCTCTCTATAGTGTGTATTTGAGCTTCTTTTAAATAGATACAATCTTGAGTACAATTTATCTCCTTTATACGCTTCGTGCCACAACACTCAGTACATATAAAGGCATTAAGAGCTGGACATTTTCTTTTACCTTTTCTTCTTCCACATATAACACATATGCTCATGAGTTAAATTATAGCATGAAGATTTTAAAATAACATTAATTGAATCCCCACAACTATGAATATATAATTACTCTATCAAAAACCAATAAATTTTTAAAAAGAGGAAATTAAATTTGGAAAAGACTACCATTACAAAAGAAATAGAAATCTTAAGAGAAAAACTTATACGTATGGGGAGCATTGTAGAAAAAATGCTCCATCAAACCATTGATTCTATAAGAAGAAGAGATCTAAAATTAGCCCAAGAAGTAATTGAAAAAGATAAGTTAGTAGATGACTATAACTGGAACATAGAAAATCAATGTATTAGTATTCTTTCTCATCACCAACCTGTGTCAAAAGATTTAAGAATAATAACCTCCACAATGAAAATTGTAAAAGATTTGGAAAGAATTGGTGATTACTCTGTTGATATTGCTAAATACGTCTCAAGCCTTCTTGAATACTCTTTTGAATTACCTATTTCCGATATTATATCCTTAGCCTCTTTCGTTGAAGAAATGACAAAAGAGACAATAAGGGCGTATTCAAAACCAGACTTAAACAAATTAGAAAAATTATCAACATACTATAACCTTGTAAATCAAAAATATCAAGAAACATCAGATGAATTACTAAGTGAGATTTATAAAAACCCTATACTTACCCAACAAATTATCCAATTAATAATGATCTCTCGTTATTTAGAACGCATCGCTGATCATATAACGAATGTTTTAGAGCTCATATTTTATATAGAGACTGGAGAAAGAAAAGAATTACATGGATAAAGATAAATGGAATATATATTAGATGAAAACTCCTTATCCATAGAGGACCTTGTAAATATAGTTAAGAAGAGATACATAATAAATCTTTCTGAAACACTTTCTCAAAAAATCAATCAATCTTATAATCTTCTAAATCTGTATATTAAACATCTTGACCCAATAATTAAAGATGAAAAATTTAATATGATTTCATCTTGTTCTTATCTAAAT
>JAPYWU010000110.1 GCA_028276205.1 Dictyoglomaceae bacterium
TGGGGAACAAAAGAACATTATAAAAATTTATTTGATTTTTGTAATGCCAAGAGAATTAATTTTGATATCTCAAGTTATGAAAATACAAAAGAGCTTAGAGATTATCTAATTAATATTGGGAAAGATAAGAAATTATATGAGTTATCAGACTTTTTGGGTATAAGTAAGCCTAATCTATCAAAAATATTAAAGGGATGGACTTTTAAGATAAGATCAGAGACTATAAGAAGTATAATTGAAAGGATAAATTTAAAAGTTGATTATATAAATGATCCATATCCTATTGTAAATGAGTATGTAAAGTTAAAGATAAATACAGAGTTTCTGCAAAACAAAGAGAAGTTAAAAGAGATTTCAAAGGAAGAAAGAAAAATTCTTTTTATAAGTACTTATATGAGTTTAATTAAGAGGGATAGGTATAAAAGCAATATTAATTTAAAAGAACTTTTTCTCCTTTTTGTAAATGATATAGATCTTTTTATTCAAAAGGCTGAAAAAGATATGTTTATCATGTGGTTTACAAACAAAATTATTGGAAAATCTCATCCTCTTTTAGAAGGGAGAAAGGATCTTGCAGTTAAATTTTTCAGGGTATTGCCTATAAAGAAAAGGAACAAATTTATAGATTACTATTTAAATCTTGATGAGAAAGATAGAATCTTAATTGATGAATTTATAAGAAACTATGTGAGATATGATAGAAAATGGGGTATTTCTTTTTCTAAGAGTATATTAAAAAATTTTATTCAAGAATTTAGATTAAAACCTCTTCCTACTATACTTTCTGTCTATTCCTTGGATAAGAAAACAGAAAGAAAACGATTAGTAAATATTCTTGATAAAATAGTGTTATAATAGAGTATCCTCTTTTATAAAGAGGGTGATGATATGAAATATATAGATACTTTATCCTTACTTCTTGAGGAAATTAAAAAGGAAAAAGAATATATTGAAAAATCAGCTATAAAAACAGCGGAATCTATAAAAAATGGTGGTATTATACATATACTTGGTTTTGGGCATTATAATATTTTATCCTTAGAATTTTTCTTTAGACCAGGAGTTTTTGCATGTATTAATCCTATATGGGATTTTTCTACTTCCTATATGGATGGGATACTGAAAGGTAATTTTTTAGAAAGGATTGAAGGATATGGGAGAGTGTTAATTAATAATCATAATTTGTCTTCTGAGGATATTCTGTATGTTATATCATATACTGGTAGAGATTTGATTGCTATTGATTCTGCATTAGAGGCAAAGAAAAAAGAAGTTTATACGATAGGTCTTATAAACAAGGAAAATTCCAATATTCCATCTAAACATTCTTCCAAGAAAAATTTAAGAGATATTTGTGATCTTGTAATTTTTATACCAGGACCTTCTGATGATCTTCTTCTTTCCTTAGAGAAAGATAAAAATTTTAGGACTTCACCCGTATCTACTATTATTTCCTCTATCATTTTACATGAGATCTTTTATGAAACTGCCTGTATCTTAGAGAGAATGGATATCATTCCTCCTTTATTTAGATTAGGTTCTGATAGTAAGGAGGATGATATTAATAGAAAGCTTATTAAAATCTATAAAGATAAAATAAAGGAGTTTTAAGATGAAAAAGAGAGTTTTTATTGGAAAGGTTATATTAAAAGATAAGATTTTGCAAAAAGGAATGGTTGAAATTGAAGAGGGTAAGATTTCTTATGTGGGAAGAAGAAAGAAAGTAGACAAAGATAGTGAAGTTTTTTATTTAGAAGATTTCTATATATCACCTGGATTTATTGATATTCATATTCATGGAGCATATGGAAGGGATTTTCTTAATTCTTCCTTTAAAGATATGGAAGAGATTTCTTATTTTCTTGCCTCAAAAGGAGTAACTTCCTGTCTTCCAACCCTTGCTACTTCTTCTCTTCCTGAAATGAAAAAGGCTATTTTTGAAATAGAAAATTATATCTCATCTAATGTAATAAAAGGAACTAAATTTATAGGAATTCATTTAGAGGGTCCCTTTTTAAATCCTAATTATAAGGGGGCTCAAAGAGAAGATGCTATTTTGAAACCAGATCTAAATATTCTTAATGAACTTCTTTCGCCCCATGTTAGACTCATTACATTAGCCCCTGAATTAGAAGGAGCTTTAGAGCTTATTTCATATCTTTCAAAAAAGGGAGTAATAATATCAGCTGGGCATACATCTGCCCTTTCTCAAGATATGGAAAAGGCTATAAATTTAGGACTTTCTCATATCACTCATCTTTTTAATGGTATGAGACCACTCCATCACCGTGAACCTGGAATTATTGGTGTTGCCTTAGTAGATGATAGATTGTCTGTGGAGATAATAGCTGATGGATATCATCTTTCAAACTATATTCTTAAATTAGTAACAAGGATAAAACCAAGGGATAAAGTGATTTTAATAACTGATGCAATTATGGCGGCAGGACTTTCTGATGGAGAATATAGTTTGGCAGGACAAAAGGTTTTAGTAAAGGATGGAAAGGCAACTCTTGAATCAGGTTCTTTGGCAGGTAGCACTCTAACTATGAATAGGGCAATTAAAAATATGGTGGAAAAGGAAATTGTGAGTTTAGTAGATGCTATTTATATGGCTTCCCTTTCTCCCGCTAATGTAATAGGTATAGATGGAAGAAAGGGAAGCCTTGAAGCATCCAAGGATGCAGATCTTACTATATTGGACGAATCTTTTAATGTAAAACTTACTATGGTAGAAGGTCATATTATTTACAATGCTCTTTAGTATGTATTAAGATCTGCTCTACCTCCTGCCCCATATATTTTTATAATGACCTTTTCTAAGTTTGCCTTTTTCCTTTCGGAAAGCCAAAGATCTGCATATTTTTTCCCAAAGGCTATATATTCGGAAAAACTTAGATTTCCATTAAGTCTATTAATGGCTATTTTTAACATATCCTTCATAAGGGAAAGATCTTCTGGTAAAGCTATAGACTCCATTTTATTTAATACATTGCTATATATCTTAAGAAGTTCTTCCTTATTGGATAAAAGGGAAGATATGGCTAAATAGTAATCTGCCCAAAAATCCCCAGTATTTTTTAATTCTGGTTTAAATTCTGTATTATATCTATATAATGTATCTCCCAGAAATACATGTTTGATAGTCTCTGCGATAGAATTTTGTCCTAATAATTTTCTTATTTCTATCAATTCATCCTTCTCTTTAAATAGAGCCTTGTATTTTTCTTCCCAATTTTCTTTTCCTTCTGCAATCTCTATAGTGGCAAGTATTAAAGGATTTAAATATGAATACAGACACTCTGCCCCATCATCGCCCCATGCTGTAAGAAGAAATCCTGGAAGGTTTTCTTTTTTTGCTTGTCTTAAGAAATTTGTAATATTAGTTAAAGCAATGTCAAAATTGGGATAAAATCTCCCCCAGTTAGAAACTCCGGGAGATGCTATCTCTTTTTCCTTTCTTTTGCCAAACATATTTATCTTTTTTTCAAAGTGATCTTCAGAAAGATGGGTATAATCCCAATTAGCTATAACTGTTTCATCCCATATAGGACTTTCCAATACTACCTTCCATCTTTCCTTTTCTTCCTCTCTTAAATACATACCTGTGAGCATATCTCCCCAAACCATTGGTATCTTGCCACTTTCCTTTACTTGATAAATTAGATTTTTATGATGCATCTCAAAAAGTTCAGGTCCTTGAAATATACCTGTTTTATCAAGACTTCTTCCTCTTCCAAGAGCCCATGTTTCATCCCCACCAATGTGGATGTATTGGGAAGGGAAGAATTCAATAACTTCAGAAAGTAGCTTATAAGTGAAGTTTCTGGCTTCTTCATTTGAAACATCTAAACATCCTTCTTCAGGTCTATGCCATTCACTGTATTTCATAAATTCAGGTAAGGTAAGGATATTTTCCATATGTCCACAAAGCTCTAAGGATGGAAAAACTTCTATCCCCAAATTCTTTCCATAGTCTATTATTTCTCTTAATTCTTCTTCCGTTAGTCTTCCCCTTAGAGCACCTATTTGAGGAAAGCTCTTCCAAGGGAAAAGGTCTTCAAAATATATGGCAAAAAAGTTGTATTTCAATAAATATAATAGTCTTAAAATTCTTTTGAATTCTTTAAGTAAAGGTACGCCACCCCTTGCTATATCCAGATGATAACCTCTGAATTTAAATTTAAAATCTTCTTCCACATATATTTCTGGTAATTGATTTTTCTTTTGCATTATTAACTGGATCAAAGTAGCAAAGCATATATTTGTATCTCCCCATATTTCCACTTCTTTATCTTTTATGTTAATGCCTGTACCGCTTTTTTCTACCTTTTTAATCTTCCAACTTCCTTTTGGTATTTGGAACTCCTTAGAGAGAAATTCAGGAAAATTTTCAAATCCATCAAACTCAAACCATTTTTCTTTAAAATCTAATTTTTTTGGATCTGGCACTATATGAATATTCATATTAAACTCCACCTCGATATTTTTTATATTCTTTTACTTTTTCAATCAAATTATTGGCAAATTCCATATATGGTTTTGTATCTTTTTGATTTACAGATATACCTATCTGTAAGTTTTTTCCATGGACAATTAAAAAAGTAGGTCTCCATAGTAAGTAAATTAGTAAAGATATAAAAGAAAGGAAATAGAGTCTTCCTGCTAAAAAGGCAAGAAAGAGAAAAGAAAATATTTTGTCTCCTTTTTGAGTGATCTCAATACCTTCTATTTCAGATAATAATAGATAGGTATATCTTTCTTCAAAAAATACCTTTCTTTTTTCTATAAGGAGATCATCCTTTATCTCTAAGGTGCTCTCTCCTATAAGAAGATCCGAAGGAAGAGAGAGCCATATAGTAGCAGGTCTCCCTTTAATCTCCATATTTTATCTCCCTTTATTTTAATTAATTTAGGAATTAAGTTCTTTTAGTAAATCATTTAACATTTCTTCGGTAAATTTACCCCCACCGAAATGTATTAATCCTCTCAATGGTGTATATTTCATCATCTCTGCAAAGTTCATTATACCCTCTTCAGTTGAGAATTGGGGGAATAGACTTGCAAATTGTTTAAGTACATTTTGGAATTTTACGCTTGCTGAAGGATCATCTAAGATATCACCAATAGTAGAATTAATATGATACTTCCTCTTTATCTGCTTTGTAGATCTCACAAATATGGTATCTTTAAGCACT
>JAPYWU010000111.1 GCA_028276205.1 Dictyoglomaceae bacterium
GGGTTTAACTTGTAAATATCTTCTATAGTGAGCTTGTCACGATTTATCACGATAGTAGTGGTCTTTAGTCTCAAAAAATAGTTGTAGATATTATACGTAAATGAATCAAGATTGTCTATAATCAAAACCTTCATTGTAAAAAACGCCTTCCTCAGTTTGCCAGAGATTATCTTTGATATTTTTTTTGTGATACTTTATATCAAAAAAGTGCATTCTTGTACTTTCCATTATTACACTATAAATTGCAAAGACATATATCAACATTATTTTGCTATATTCTGTTAAAATTGAGCTACTAATAAATCTCAAAAAATTATTTTACTTACTTGAAAATTTAGAAAGGGTCAAAAAGATAAAATGGAAAAATAAAAGGTCTATTTTACATATTTCAAAACTAACCCCAAGTATAATATGCCTGATAATCTCGAAAACCTTGTAAAAAAGCAGAGATTGAAACAATCGATTTTAAAAACGAGTCTTTCTATCAAAGTCCACTTTGGTGAATCTGGAAATCTTGTTTATATAAGACAAAACTATGTTGCAAGGATGGTAAAAATCTTTATAAAAAGTCTTTTGTTTCAGATTCAAATACACTTTACATAGATCAAAGAAGGAAAGTTTTGGACTACTTAAAAGCATTTTACGAAAATGGTTTTAACTTGCTTGTGCTTTTGGATACTTCGTGATGATTCAGATGATCTGAAAGGGACAGAGTACAGAGAGACTGGTGTAAAACTCAAACATACGCAAAAAAGCAAAGATTAGTTCTGCTATTGCAGATGTTGAAATTATAATCTTAATGAATCATTTTAAGGGCCATGAGAAGACTGGTTTTGGCGGTGCTATAAAAAAGCATTGATATAGGTTCTGCTTTGCGTAGTAGGATAAATTTTTTTGCACTCATCCTCAAAGTCTCTTATAAAGCTCTCAAAATGCGTAGGTTTTGGAATTTATGTAAAAACCTGTGCAAAGCATGCTATTCCACTCAATGAGAAGAAAGTTGTTATTGGTTATAAAGAGTGTGTTGGAAGCGGTCAGTGTATTGCTGTGTGTCAGTTTTGAGCAATGACATTCAAATGTGATGAGACAGTATCAATTGCAAGTGAGAAGATTTCTGAGTATACTTATGAAGTGTTCAAAGACAAGCCTAATTTTTATAAATACTTTATAATGTACATATCTCTTGACTGCAGATTCTGTTCACACAATGATATTTCTGTTACATTTGACAAGACATGGGTTAATCTTGTAAATAGTACAACCTATGTGCTATTAGGCCCTACTTTTGAAAAAAGTAAAAATTACAAAAGTTAATGGAAAACTTGACAGGTTCAAGAGCTTTCATCCTGAAACAGATTAGAGAGTTGCACTAAAGCATGCGCAGGATATTGGACTGGGAAAATTTAGAATATAAGCTTGTGAAAGTATAAATATCTTCAATTCGGAATTTGGATTTAAATAAAGGAAGAAGAGAAGTAAGTAGAGAATAACTAGACAATATAGGAATATAGTATTAAGATAATTTTTAAGAATAATATTTCAGATTTCGTTATATGGTAATAAATAAAAAAGACAAAAAGAGAGTATTAGAAGCTATTAGAAAAGGTGTGATAGATACAATGGATTTAAGCTTTCTTAATTTGATAGATGCAATAATTTTTAATATGGAACGAGGAAGTATAATTTATGAAAAAAATTATTGATTTATTGGGAATAACCTTAGGGGCTTTTTTAATAGCTTTAAGTATAGATGTATTTTTGGCTCCTAACAAACTTGTAGGTGGGGGAGTTAGCGGAATAGCTATTATCCTATACTATATTTTTAAATCTCCTGTTGGTATTACAATGCTTCTTTTAAACATACCCATATTTATATTGGGTATTAAGATACTTGGTTCTTCTTTTGGTTTTAAAACCTTGTATGGAACTTTTATGTTATCTTTTTTTGTAGATCTACTTAATCTTTTTAAATTGCCAATTATAAAGGATCCAATAATTGCAACAGTTTATGGTGGTATATTGGGAGGATTAGGGCTTGGTATAGTATTTAAATATGGGGGATCTACTGGTGGAACAGATATTTTAGCCCAAGTATTTTCTCATTTTTCTGGATTAAATCTGGGACAATCGTTGTTAATAATAGATGGGATTATAGTACTTTCTGCAGGTTTTATTTTTGACTTTGTTTTAGCCTTATATGCTCTTCTCGTTATTTTTATCCAAGGATATTCCATAGATTTAGTACAGCAAGGATTATCATATACTAAAGCTGCTCTTATTTTCTCGGATAGACCAAGGGATATTGGAGAAAAAATTCTCAAAGAATTAGGTAGGGGAGTTACAGTTTTTTATGGTATGGGATTATATACTGGGAAAGAGAGAGAAATTTTATATTGTGTAGTTAGTCAATCAGAAGTTGGTAAATTAAAGGAAATAATTCATAAAAATGATCCAAAAGCTTTTGTTGTAATAACACCAGCTCATGAAGTATTAGGGGAGGGATTTAAATCTTTTAAACAATGAAAAGGGAAATAATACTTGCATCTAATTCTCCGAGAAGAAGGGAACTTCTTAAGAGTTTAGGTGTTGATTTTAAAATTTTTCCAATAGAGGTAGAAGAAATAGAAGGTAAAAAAGGGATTTCGCCTGTAGAATTGGTAAAGAAAAATGCTTTAATGAAGGCACAAAATGCAGCAGAATTATGTCAAAATGAATATAATTTAATTATTTCTGCTGATACGATTGTGGTATTAGACGGAGAAATTATTGGTAAACCGAAAGATGAAAAAGATGCTATAAGAATTCTTAAGAAGCTAAGAGGTAAATATCATTATGTTTTTACTGGTATAGCTGTATGGGCAACTCCTGAAAATGTACATTATGTTTCTTCCGTTAGAAGCAAGGTAAAAATGAGAGATTATTCGGATAAGGAGATAGAAAGATATGTTGCAACAGGCGAACCTATTGATAAAGCTGGTGCTTATGGAATTCAAGGTAAAGGAGCATTATTAATTGAAAAAATAGAAGGTGATTACTATAATATAGTGGGATTACCATTAGTTAGATTGAATTATCTTCTTAATAAGTTTGGATATGATCTTTTATAAAAATTAAAAGGAAGAAGGAGGACTTATGGCTTTGAATTTTTTAGCAGGAATTTTTTCTAAAGATTTAGGTATTGATTTGGGAACTGCAAATACAGTTGTATATGTAAGAGGAAAAGGAATAGTTATTTTTGAACCATCTATGGTGGCAATAAGAAGAAGTGATAAGAAGGTTGTTGCGGTTGGTGAAGAGGCAAAGAAAATGCTTGGAAGGACTCCTGAAGAGATTGTTACTATAAGGCCATTAAAAGATGGGGTCATAGCAGATTTTGATGCTGCAGAAAAGATGATTAGATACTTTATAGAAAAGGTTCACAATAAAAGAGATTTTTTAGTAAGTCCTCGAATGGTCATAGGTATACCATCGGGAACTACACCTGTGGAGCGTAGAGCTGTTTTAGATACTGCATATTCTGCTGGTGCAAGAGATGTTTTACTTGTTACAGAGCCTATTGCTAGTGCATTAGGTGCTGATCTTCCAATATGGGAACCCTCTGGTAATATTATTGTAGATATTGGAGGAGGAACTACTGAAATAGCTGTTATTTCCTTAGGAGGAATAGTGGTTAGCACCTCTATAAAGGTAGCAGGAGATGAGATGGATGAGGCTATTGTTCATTATATAAGGAAAAAATACAATCTTTTTATAGGAGAAAGGACTGCGGAAGAGATAAAGATTAATCTTGGAAATGCTGATTTTGGAGAAGAAAATAAAACCTATATGGAAGTTAAAGGAAGGGATTTGCTTACTGGAGTGCCCCGTAATATAGAGATTAATTCCGCAGAAGTCAGAGAAGCTTTAAAGGATACCATTGATATGATTGTAGAAGCAATTAGAGATACCTTAGAGAAAACCCCTCCAGAACTTGCAGCAGATATCATGGACAAAGGTATAGTTTTAGCAGGTGGGGGTGCTCTCTTGAGAGGTCTTGATTCATATATATCGGAACAAATAGGGGTTGCAACTATTGTTGCAGAAGAGCCTTTACTTTGTGTAGTAAAAGGAACAGGAAAAATTATTGAAGAATTTGATAAATATAAACAGGTGCTTGCTTCAGTTAAAGAGAATTATTAAGAAGTATTTTTAAATGGATAAACAAAGAATTAAATGGCGGTTGGCATTTTTGGTACTGCTACTCTCTATTCTTCTTTGGGAGAGTGGATACTTAGAAATTTGGGCAACCAATCTTCAAAAAGCATTTTCTAATATAGTTGATGACATAGAGAATTTTCTTAATGAGTGGAAAAGTCTTTTTACTTTAACTGAAAATTTGCAAAAGGAAATAGAGACATTGAGGAACGAAAATTTTGAGTTATATAAGGAAAATTTGAGGCTTAAAATGATTTTAGAAAATCTAAGACAGAAAGAAGAGACAGCAATTTGGATAAAAGAACTGGAAGAGAAAAATTTTTCATTGGTATATGCTAACATTATTGGAAGAGATCCTGTAAAGTGGAATCTTGAATTTAAGATAGATAAGGGAGAAAAAGATGGTATCAAAAAGGGTATGGCAGTACTTTATAAGGACCAAATAGTTGGAAAAATTTATAAAACAGGAAAAAATTATTCAATAGTGAAGACAATTTATGATCCAAATACAGTAATAGGAGTAATGATTTGGGAGACAAAAGATCATGGAATAGTTAAAGGAGCCTTTGATCATATAGAAATGGCTTATATATTTTCAGATCATGGTATTAAGACTAATCATAGTGTAATAACTTCAGGAATTGATGAATATATACCCTTTGGTTTAAAGGTAGGATATATTTCTCAGTTAGAAGAAAAGAATGTTTTAGCTTTTACAAGAATAAAAGTATATCCACAGGTTGATTTGTCAAATATGGAGGGGGTTGCGGTTTGTCTGAAATTTTAATCTTTTTAAGTTCTTTAATTTTAGCTTTTTTACAGACAAAAATTACCTTTTTAGGATTTCATCCGGATTTAGTTTTAATTTTTTTTGTTTTTCTTCTTTTTAAAAGTTTATATTTCCAAGGAATATCCATAATTTTATCCTTTTCTCTAAAGGTTTTTTCTACCATTCCTTTCTATTTATTTCTGATTTATTGGGTTATTATCGAAATTATAGT
>JAPYWU010000112.1 GCA_028276205.1 Dictyoglomaceae bacterium
GTGCTAAATCTAATATCCTCTGACTACCAGATTGAGCTCCTATTACAATATTGTCATTATTTGCATATAATCTTATAAGCTCTACAGTTTCAGGTAAAACATGTTCTGGTCTTACCTCTGAAGGAAAGGACCCAAAAAATATTCTTCCTTCTTCACCAATAATTTTTCTAATCTCAATAAGTAATTCTTCTAATTTTTTAAGATTTATTGTCATACCATCAGAAGATCCATAAGCAAAAGCATTTGGTGTGATAAACCTCATATCTTTTAAATTTCTTTCTACCATAATTTCTACAATTTCCAATATCTTTTCTATACTTCTATGTCTCATAATTCCACCAAAAATTCTTGGGGTCTGACAAAAGTAGCACCCAAAAGGACAACCTCTGCTTATTTCAATAGGCCCAAACCTACCAAATTTTTTGGAGAAAGGAAAGTAATAATTTAAATCAATTTTCTTTTCATCATGAAATATTCCAAAAATTTTTTTACCACTAATTACCTCTTTTATTAAATTTGGAAATATTCTTTCTCCTTCTCCTTTTACAACAATATCAAATCCTATATCTAATACTCCTTGTGGATCTCCTGATGGGTGTGGACCTCCTGCTACAAAATAAAGGTTCTCATAACTCTTTTTAAGTTCTTTAAGTTTTTCTAATATATCTTTTATTTCAAAAAATTGAGTAGAAAAAAAGGAAAAACATAAAATGCTATTTCTTAAATCTTTTTCAAAAAATAAATCTTCTACTTTTTCAAAAAAGAATATTGGAAGGTCTTTTAACTCTTTATCCTCTTCTATTGCTCCAAGGAGGGCATTTATACTATATTTGTTTTCTTTAGAATCATAGAAAAATAATTTATATTCCATATATTTCTTATTTTACTAATTTAAATTTGACTTTTAAATCTCCCTTAAATAAAATAATTGAAAACTTTCCAACCAAGAAGGAGGCTAAAAGGTTATGAATTTTAATGAAAGATTCTTAGGAGAAGCTCTAACTTTTGATGACATACTATTAGTACCAGCATATAGCGAAATAACCCCTAAAGAAGTAAGTGTCGATACGTATATTACTGAAAAAATTCATCTAAATATTCCCATATTAAGTGCAGCAATGGATACAGTAACAGAAGCAAGAATGGCTATTGCCATGGCAAGAGAGGGTGGCTTAGGAATTATCCATAGAAATCTTTCAATTGAAAAACAAGCAGAAGAAGTAGATAAGGTAAAAAGATCGGAACATGGTATGATTACAGATCCCATATTCTTATATCCAGATCAAACTGTTGGTGATGCCTTAAATATTATGGCAAAATATCACATTTCCGGATTACCAGTTGTAGAAAAAAATGGCAAGCTTGTAGGAATCGTTACTAATAGAGATCTCAGATTTGAAACTGATATGAACAAAAAGATTTATGAAGTAATGACCAAAGAAAATCTTATAGTTGCTCAGGTTGGTGTAACTATTAAGGATGCCCAAGAAATTCTACAAAGATATAAAATTGAAAAGCTTCCTATTGTAGATAAAGATTATAAATTGAAAGGTCTTATTACAATAAAAGACATCCAAAAAATGAAACAATATCCTAATGCAGCAAAGGACAGTAAAGGTAGACTTTTGGCTGGTGCTGCCATAGGAGTAGGTCCAGAGGCTATTGAAAGGGCAAAGGCATTGGTCGAAGCTGAAGTAGATGTTATTGTAGTTGATACTGCCCATGGACATCATAAAAGGGTATTGGAAACTGTTAAAAACTTAAAAAAATTATTTAAAGATAATATAGTGATAATTGCGGGTAATGTGGCAACATCAGAAGGCACAAAAGCATTAATAGAAGCAGGAGCAGATGCAGTTAAAGTTGGTATAGGACCTGGGTCCATTTGTACCACTCGAGTTGTAGCAGGTATAGGAGTACCTCAATTTACAGCTATATGGGAATGTGCTCAGGAAGCTAAAAAATATAATGTGCCAATAATTGCAGATGGAGGAATAAAATTTTCTGGAGATATTACAAAAGCAATAGCAGCTGGAGCCCATGCAGTTATGTTAGGAAGTCTACTTGCTGGTACTGAAGAAAGCCCTGGAGAAATTGAGATATATCAGGGTAGAAGCTTTAAAGTATATAGAGGAATGGGCTCTCTATCCGCAATGAAAGAAGGAAGTAAAGATAGATATTTCCAAGAAAATTCTGAAAAACTTGTACCAGAAGGTATCGAAGGACGAGTACCATACAGAGGACCAGTTTCAGAAGTTATCTTCCAACTTGTAGGTGGTCTTAAATCAGGCATGGGTTATTGCGGAGTTAGAAACTTAGAAGAGTTAAGAACAAAGACCAAATTTATAAAGATAACCAATGCTGGACTAAGAGAAAGTCATCCTCATGATGTGATAATAACAAAAGAAGCACCTAATTACAGTATATCAACATGGGAGTCTCGTTAAAAATCTTCATTTATTAATTTAACCACATCCTCAATAGTCTTATTTGTGGATGAAATAAAATTAAGTTTCAATCTCATAGCTCCCATATCTCCCAATGAGATATGGGAGACTTTTTCTTCAATATCCATAACAGAACGTGTGAAAATATAAAACCTATCAAATCCATGACCTATAAGATCATTGGGTCTTAATTTATCCTTTATTAATGACGCCAAATTAAAAATAGAGGATCTTTTTAGATTCTCAGAAACAAGACCTTCAAATTCATAAGCAATTTTACCAAAGGCAAAAGAGGTTTGTTCTCTATAAAGCTCTCTCCAAAGGATTGGGAAAAAGTAAGGAAGGGAAAGAGTTCCTGTTAAAGGATCTACTAAAGAATATCTTCGAGGTAACTTTATTGTAAAGGTAGTTCCTTCTCCCACTTTACTACTAACAGATATTCTGCCATTATGAGCTTCTACTATACTCTTAACTATTGAAAGCCCCAAACCAGTACCACTTGTTGATTTTCTCAATGAACTGTCTACCCGATAAAATCTATCAAATATATGAGGAAGATGCTCTGGAGGTATTCCTACTCCTTGATCTTGCACCTCAATAATTATATCTTCCATCTTATCAGTAACTCTTACCCATATATTTCCTCCATTTGGTGAATATTTAATAGCATTATCTAAAAGATTATGAAATACCTGCGTAAGTCTTGCTGAATCTCCTAAAAGAAGGGTAGGATATTCTGGAAATTGTAAAATTATCTTGTGTTTTGAAGTCTGAGTTTGGAAAAAAGATGCTCTTTCTCTAATTATTTTCCTCAATTCTACCATATCTTTTCTAAGTTCTATCCTTCCTGACTCAATTCTTGATACATCCAGAAGATCATTTATAAGTTGAGTAAGTCTTTCTGCCTCTTTATATATGATCTGATGATAATTTTTTATTTTCTCTGGAGGAAGATTCATTTTCATTAAAAGTTCACTGTAACCCTTTATTGCAGTCAATGGAGTCTTCAATTCATGAGAAACATTAGCAACAAATTCCGACTTCATTCTATCCAATTCTTTTAGCAAACTAATATCTCTAAGAGCCAAAATAAAATTGGTTACCTTTCTTCCTTCCCATATAGCAGAAAGATTACATCCAAGGATATATTCTTTTTGACCATTCCAAGTTTTCATTTCATATTGAAGTATAGATAATCCTTGGAAAACCATCTTATCAAGGGGACATTCAGAACACATTAACTCTCCATTTGCATTTCTACATTTTAATACTTCTGTACATCTTTTCTGAATATATTCTTGTGAAATATTAAAGAAATTATTTGCTACATTGTTCCACATACTTAATCTTTTTCGTCCATCCAGAATTATTAGCCCATCACCAATATTTTCAAGTATCTTTTTCATCTTTTCTCTTTCCAAATTTACATTGCTATAAAGAATTGCTTTGTGCAAAGCTATAGAAGTCTCATAAGACAAATTAATAAGCATCTCTAACTCATAATTAGTAAATTTCTTATTCCTTACACTATTAACTACCTCTATCGCTCCTAATACTTCATCTCCAACTTTAAGAGGTACACATAAAATAGATCCTGTTTTAAAACCTGATATATAGTCATAATACTGACTAAACCTTTCATCTTTAGATGGATTATTTACAATAGCAGGATTTCCTGTCTCCACAACCCAACTAACTATTCCTTCCCCCTTTGTAAGCTTTTTGCCTTCTAATAAATCCCCCTTTTCCCCTATAGCCTTTTCAAAGATTAAATCCCCTGTTTCTTTATCTTTAAGGAATATAGTTCCACCATCAGCATCGAGTAATTTAACAGCAGAATCTAAAATAAGTCCTAATACCTCCTTAGTATCTAAGGATGAATTTACAGCTTTAGTTATATCATAGAATATCTTCATTTCATTCATTTTCTGTTCAAGTTTTAAGCTTTCTCTTCCAATATAATTTAAAAATAGAGCCAAAACGATGGCCATAATTCCAAGTTCCAAAATCCTGATATAGGCAGAACTTAAAACTACATTTATTCCTTGAATTATGCCAAAAAGAATAAATACAAGAGTAACTAAAAAAGCAGAAAGAATTGCGGTCCTAAAGTCATACCTAAAAGCTGCTGCTACTACTGGAAAAACCAAGAATAAGTATAAATCACTGGTTATACCACCAGTTAAATATACCAGAATAGATACTAACATAACATCTATAGAGGAAAATATTTCATGCTTATAAAAAATAGGATATTTATGAACAGGAAAAATGGTAGTAAATAATATATAGATGGATGCAATAACGAGAAAAATATTAAATATCCTTACATCTGTAGGAGGCACAATATCAAACTTTACAAGAAGAAGAGCTACAAAAAGAATTAAGCCTCTAAATAAAGATAAAAGATTTTCTCTCTTTTGATTATAGTAAACTTTCATAAAATTTCTATGCTCCCAAAAGTAGTTCCACCTTAGCAATCAAATCCGCAAGACCAAAAGGTTTAGTCATATACTCATCTGCTCCCATACTATAACCAACTTTTTTATCTAATTCACTGGACCTTGCTGTAAGCATTAGCACCATGGTATTCATAGAGGGATCACCTTTTATTTGTTCACATATACTATACCCATCAATATCAGGAAGCATTATATCAAGAATTACTAAATCAGGTTGTACTTCTCTTATTTTCTCTAACGCTTCCTTACCTGTCCCCGCCTCGT
>JAPYWU010000113.1 GCA_028276205.1 Dictyoglomaceae bacterium
GGCATAGATATATCCATTAAAACTATATCAACTTTGTTATTATCCAAAATTTCCAATGCTTTTTTACCATTTTCTGCCTCTATTACTTCGTATCCTTTGCTGTGCAGAAATTTAACGATAAAATTTCATGATCCTATATCATCCTCTACTACCATTATTTTCATAGGTTATTATCCTCCTTATTATGTAAAAGATAATATTCCTTTTACCAGATAACTTTCTCACATTACGAATAAGGATTTCTGAAGTTAAAAATTCTTCTTCTGTCAAAAGAATCAAAAATGTATCATAAAAAGAAAGCTCATTTATTGTCAGATTATAAAAATCCTTTAAGATATATTCTCTATTTAATTTCTCTAAAATCTTCTCCACTAAAGAGATATATTCTTTGGTATTCTCAGAATAAATCAAAAGAACTTTATTCCCTAAAAGTATTTTTATCTTTTCCTCAACTTCTTTAATATCTGTCCCTTTTTCAATAAAACTCTCTTCCAGATCTCTTCTCCTTGCTCCTGTGTAAAAAACATATTTTGTATTTTTTAAAGTTGGCTCTTCTTTCAATCTTTTAACAAGTTCCTCTCCGCTTATATCAGGAAGCCCCAAGGTTGTAATAACTATATCAGGTGTGTGTTCCAATGCCTTAATATAACCCTCTTTTCCATCTTCTGCTTCAATAATTATGTTCTTTCTTCTCAAAAGATTTAGGACGAATTAATCTTGGTATTTCAACCCTAAAAATAGAACCCTTATTCACTTCACTTTCTACAAATATACTTCCTTTTAGAAGTTCAACAAACTTTTTGACAATAGCAAGCCCTAAACCAGAACTTTCAGATGTCCTCTCTCCATAGAATGGCTCAAATATAAGAGGAATATTTTCTAATGGAATACCTTTACCTGTATCTTTTACTTCAATTATTATCTTATCTTCCATTACTTCTATTTTTCCCTTTATTTCCCCTTTCTCAGTATATTTTACTGCATTAGAAAGAAGATTTGAGATTATGGTAATTAAAATATTATAATCAGAGGAAAAAGGAGAATTACCAATAAAATCAAAATTAAACTCTAATCCTTTTTCTTTTGCAAGATTTCTATAACTTTCAATTATTAGATATAGATTTTCAAAATATACAAGCTCTGACTTAATAGAAACCCTTCCAGTTTCTGCACGTGAAAGATCAATTAGATTATCAATAAGTTCTCTAATCCTTAATATTTCTTTCTTTATTTCATTAACAGGTTCCTCCAATGATGATATATCACCATATAATCCTGATTCCATAAGTTGAAGATTTCCATAAATAACATTTAGAGGGGTTTTTAGCTCATGGGATATAGCCCTCATAAAGTTTACTCTATATTCATCTAAATGTTTTATCTTTTCTAAGGAATCATTGAGCTCTTTTTTTAAAATTAATTCCTGATGTCTACTATGGAGACTTAATAATATACTTCTTAATATCTTTTTGTTTATTTCCTCAACTCCATTATAATAAATGGATATATCTAAAATACCAATATTATTCCAGTTCTTATAAAATTAATATCCTCAGGAAGATCTTCCTTTGTCTTAAATATTATTTTGTTTTTAAAAAATATAACAATATCTTCTTGAGGATTTAGTTCAAGAATCTTAGGCATTTCATTTAATTTTTTCAATAATTCATCAATAGAATTAGAATCTATTAAAAGTTGCCTAATTTCATCTGTTTTCTTAAATAAAATCTCATTGTTAGAGATTTTATTATATAAATCTTTCACTTCCACATCATATCTCTCTAATAAATTTTCTAACTCTCTAAAGGGTATAAAAACTTTTTCTATCATTGCTCCTAAGACAAGAATTATTGCACTTGAAACAAGAAAGGCATGTCCAATTACAAATTGATTTGTTAAGACGTTCTCATCATAAGACGTAAAAATAAGATCTGAGAGCCCTGCAAAAAAAGAACTAAGGATAAGGGTTCCACATGTCTTGAAAAATAGGATGAGATGAAAAGAATACCTGCATATAATAATTCTAAAAGAGATTTTAGAATAGTAGTCTTTCCTTCAGCATAAAAAATTTTGACAGGAATATATAAAGAAAGAATTATAAGAAAAATTGATAGAATAAGAGGTCTATATAACGCTTTCTTAAAAAAACCAAGGTGTTTCTTTCTTATTCAGAAGATAAACAGTAATAAAACTTCCAATTGCAAAAAGCCCTCTTGCATACATCCAATATTCTACAGCAAGTCCCGGTGTTGATTGATAAAATCCAGGATAAAGCATTGCATGAATACCTTCTAAAATTGCAGTCCCTAATACCAAATAACCAAAAAATATGGTATAAGGGTCTTTTTCTTTTTTTGGTAAGGATAGAGAAAAGGATGAAAATTACATAATAAGAAAAAATAACAGTATTTTCCCATACCATATGAGTAATAAAATCATAGCCCAAAAAGGTGCCCCAGAGTAAAATTATAAAAAAGGAGATTATACCTGTGATGATATAAAAAACAAAACTTTTATTTATATTTCCACCTTCTTATTTGGTGGCCCTACGGGGATTCGAACCCCGGTTTTTGGGTTGAGAACCCAACGTCCTGGTCCACTAGACGATAGGGCCACTTTATATTATGGCTGGGGAGGATGGATTCGAACCATCCCTACCTGATCCAGAGTCAGGCGTCCTACCAGCTAGACGACTCCCCAATTTTTTACACCCTTTATAATATATTATGAAGTAAGTATTTGTCAAGATTTGGGGCCTTCCTCTAAAACCTATTTTTTTATTTTAGTGAGCCAAATTTACTTCCTTTTTTTAATTTTAGTTCGCCTGACTCATCTTTTTCTTATGTTTATAAGTAATTCTCTTAGTTTTTTTATTAGATCATCATTTAAGAGATTATTTATTTTTTCATCACTATAATATTCTCCCAAAAGCCTTTTTTCTTCATTTTGTGTAAGTATTCTTCCTTTTCTCATTTTAAATCTCTTTTGAAAGAGTTAGAAAGTAAAGTCCATTTTAAATTTTTTCCCTAAGACTTTGATTATATCTCCTTCAACTTCTGCTTTTTCTCCGTCTATCCATATTTCGCATTGTTTAAGAAATTCTGTTCGTGTTATTTTTTCTCTTCTAAAGTAGTCATAAAAAGCACCCATTGGAAATTTTACAATTAGAGAATGATCATTAAAAATAGAGAGAATGAAAGTAATAGAAACTGTGTCTGGAAATCTTGTTAGACCAAATACATTCCATAAACTTGCAAAAAACTTGTTTAAATGTTCCTCAGTAATCGTAATTTCATAGTCACTACTTGAATCTAAAAAGACATATATTCCTCCTGGTTCGACATATACGATATTGTAGTCTGTCCAATATTCCCCAAAGCTATAGATTTTACGCAGATTACTTGTCACTTCTCTGACCTTTTTTCTAAGTTCTCCAATACTTTCTCCATTTTTCCCATACATTACGCTTGGGAAAAACAAACAAAGGATTAATAAAAGTGAAAGTAATACTTTTAAACTTTTCATTTTTACTCACTCTCCTTTCTTAAGGTTTACAAACTTCACAGGGTCTATACCCTGAATTTACTGCTTCTTCCCTACTTGAGAAATATACTTTGTTTTTCTCACTCATTTGTTGAGCATATGGGCACCATGGATAATGGAATATCTTTTAGTTAATGTTTCCTATGTAAAGAGTTTTTCCAAATGGAAGTTTTATTTTTCCTTCTTCCATGTTAACCTTCATACCATTTATGAAAACAATACATCTGGAAAGAAAATCTGTTCTTGTGATTTTCTCTTTGAAGTAGTCAGTAATTGCACTTAGTGGTACTCTTACTATCAAAGAATAGTAATCAGGAATAGCTACATAAACATTTATTATGGTTTCTGGTGGATACTTTGCTATTACAAAAGCATCACAAAGTTTGTCAAAGAAAAGATTAAAATTATCTTCGTTTAATAAACTTCCATATCCTCCTACAAGTATTACTACCACCCCTTCAGGTTCTACATATGTGGCTAAGCTATATAATGCACCGTATTGAGAAAAGGTATATGTTTTTCTGATTAGTTCTCTTCTTTCATCAAGATCTGCCCTTATCGTTTTTACCAATTCATTGGGTAAAATTTTTTCCTCACTAATTGTCTCAGGTTTAATTTCCGCTATTCCCCAAAGTCCTTTATTATTTTCTCTTGCTTCCTTCTGAAATTTTAAAAAGTAATCCACATATTTTACGTTTGGAGGATCTGTCATTACTTGAGCATAACCTTCTAAGAGGAGAATTGCATTAAACATTTTGTTCCTTATTTCTTGTTCTGATATTTCTTTAGGAGAGGATAGCCAAACATATGCAAGAAGTCTTCCATAGTTATCATATTTTTGGACATCAAATTCTAAAAAGATGTCTTTTCCTGTAAGCCATTTTTTTGTAAATTCTGATGCTTCATTTCCATATGGCTCTAATTTTGTGGTGCTTTCTGGACAGTCTACACCAATAAATCTTACTTTTTCCGTTTTGCTATCTAAAATAACCTCAATAGTATCTCCATCAATAACTCTTGTAATTTTTGCTAAGGTTAGTTTTGGTAAATCTTGCGATATTCCTAAGGAAAGGTTTAAAAGAAAAAGTAAAATTAATAATATGGTAATTCTTTTTAGTATTTTCATTTTACTTCCCCCTCACATATATCTTTCATTCCTCTTTTTTAATTTTTATAATTCGCCCCCATTTTGCCATTGCTTCTATAGAGCTTTTCTCAGCTATGACCTCTAAATAATTTGCTATTCTTCTTATTTCCTTACTGATTTCTGTAAGCTCTTTTAAAATATCTTTAATTAATTCTTTTTCATCTTCTCCATTATTCATTTAATATCCCCCCTTTAATAATTCTTTTACTCTTGGAAGCCTCAAATAAAATTTTATCACTTCTTCATCCACATCAAAATATTCTGCAAGCTCCCAAATCTCTGTTATTTGCCTCCAAAAATTTATCTTCTGGGATAAGGAAAAATACTTGCCACTTTTTTGCTCTGTATTCATTTCTTGAGATTTCAATTTCTTCTCTATAGTTTTTGGGCTTACTGTTTTTATAAGTGGAGCCTGTGAAGTAGTGTCCAAGCTCTTCAGAAAG
>JAPYWU010000216.1 GCA_028276205.1 Dictyoglomaceae bacterium
TGTATTCTGTAGTTTTTGATTCTCTACAGTTTGGGAAGGGAGCTTCTATGTCTTTTATCCTTTTAATCATTATTTTTATTTTGGTATATATTTATACAAGACTTTTTAAAAGCGAATCTGTATATTAGAGGTGTTTTTATGAAGAAGTTAAAGAGAAGAATATTTTATATAATCGATACGACCCTTCTTATTCTTGCCCTAATATGGACTATTCTTCCTATATTTTGGACCTTTATAACAAGTATTTCCGAAGAAACAGAGTTAACAAAAGTTCCGGCAAACTGGTTTCCTTCTAAACCAACTTTTGAAAATTATAGAGATGTTTTTTTCAAGAAAGCGGGAACTACTAATGCTTTTAGGGCAGGTTTAATGAATAGTTTTGTAATAAGCGCTGTTGTATCTATTATCTCTGTATTTTTAGGCTCCTTATCAGCTTATGCCATCTCAAGATTGAAAATTCTATCAGGTAGGATAGTTATTTTTCTTCTTCTTTTTGTTCAAATGATTCCTCCAGTAGTTTTAGTTACTTCTCTTTATGTAATAGGTTCTTACTTAAAAATTTTAGATACAAAATTTTATCTTAGCTTAATATACCTTTCCTTAAATCTTCCCTTAGCAATATGGATTTTAAAGGGATATTTTGACACTTTTCCAAAAGAAATAGAGGATTCTGCTTTAATTGATGGTTGTAATCCTTCAGGGGTATTATTTAGAATTGTTATGCCATTATCAGGTCCTGCTCTTTTTACTACAGGAATTTTTACCTTTATTGCTTGTTGGGGAGAATTTTTATTAGCTTTAGTTCTAACCGATTCCTTGGCGTCTAAAACTATGCCTGTTACAATCTCCGAATTTATGGGAAGATTTTACGTAAACTTTAATCTTATGGCAACCGTAGGAATTGTAGCATCAATTCCACCTATCCTTATTGCATTAGCATTTCAAAGGCTTATTATTCAAGGATTAACTTCTGGGGCTATTAAAGGATAACTATTTTATTATTTAGATCTATAACTGTTACGAAGAGGTGCTTCCCAATTCTGAGAATGTTCAAAAAATAGACAAGCTTGAAAATAATAAGGATATAGTTGTATAAAGAAGAAGAGAGGAAAGAATTAAAAGGGACTGATGTATCGTGAAAATGGAAAGAATACCTTTTGAAGAAATAAGAAAAATAGTAAAAAAATTCTTAAAAGATAAAAAGACAGAAGAAACAAAGAAAAAGAGAAGATGAAAAAGTCTATAAAGAAAGGAATAGAATAGAGAGTGTATTTGGGAATGTAAAAAGAGGAGGAAGAGACCACTTTAATACAAAGAAAGAGAATCTTACAAGGATATATGCAATATCTCTTTTCATATTATTCAACATAAGAATTCTTTTAATTTGGCTTTTTAAAACTCCCTTTCTAAAAGTGTTTTCTTTTCTTACATAGGAATTTTTAGAACATTCTCGATCATTGTTGACTTGTTTATTTTAATATGATACCATTTATATTCAAATGGTATACAATTGGTATAAAGCTTGAAAATGGAATTTAAACCATTAATAAAAGAAAAAGTAAAAGAAAAAATATTGAAATTAATAGAAGAGAACAGGGGTAATGATTATGTAAAAATACCCTCAGAAAGGGACCTTTCTGAAACTCTTCAGGTTAGTCGTACTACTATTCGTTCTGTTATAAAAGAGTTAATTGATTATGGATTACTTGTTCAATTTCAAGGAAAAGGCACATATATTGTGCCTAAGACTCAAGATAAAATTGTGCATATTTTGGCCTCTCCTGATATAAAAAGTGATGATCCTTTTTATGCAAAATTTTTTGTCGAGCTAACTAATATTTTTACTCTTAATGGTTTTAAAATCCTTTTTGTAAATGTAGAAAGTCTTACCCAAGAAAATAAGGATATTCCTATTGTTATGATAGGTCTTTTAAAAGATGAATTAATAGATCAAGTTAAGAGAAATTATAAGTATATTTTAACCATAGAACAGTATATGAATCATGATGAGATTATACAGGTCTCTGTAGATGATTATAGGATAGGATGGATGGCTGCTGAAATTCTAATTAAGTCTGGATATTTATTTTTAATACATTTAGCAGGGCCAGAAAGATACACTGCATCTTATCTTAGAAAAATTGGATTTTTAGATAGAGTAAAAAATTCTACTGGTATAAATTATAAGATTATAGAATCAAAAATGAATTATACATCAGGGTATATGGTTGGTGATGAAATTTTTAATATTTACAATAAAGTTAGAGATCCTATAGGTATTTTTACTGCAAATGATTGGATGGGAATTGGTTTAATACAAAAGTTGAAAGAGAAGGGATTAAATATTGGTAAAGAAATTGGTATAATAGGTTGTGATGATATTTCTCTCTCTACTGAAATTAAGCCTTCATTAACTACTTTTAAATGGGATGTGGAGAAGATAGTTAGAGAGATATTAAATATAATTGAAGATATCAATCATGGTAAATATATTACTCAAAAGAGAGTACTAATTCCTGCTCAAGTTGTGTATAGAGATTCTTTGGGGGTCGTAATTGACAAAAATGAATAATGGCTTATAATAAAAGTTGGTATCTAAATGGTTTTAAATTGGTCTATAAGAAGTAAGAATGGGGAAAGTTAAAAAATTTTGGGGGAAACCCCAAATTATTAAGAAAGGGGGTTCGTTATGAAAAAGCTAAGTAGGTTCCTGTTAGTTGTGCTGTTTTTGTTCTTAGCTATTAGTTTAACTGGGGCTCAAACAAATAAGATTACTATTTGGTGCTCAGAAAAACAAGTAGATATTCTTCAAAGATTAGGGGAAGAGTTTAAGGCAAAATACGGTGTTAGTGTTGATGTTCAATATGTAGAGTTTGG
>JAPYWU010000114.1 GCA_028276205.1 Dictyoglomaceae bacterium
TATGAGGGTAAAAAAATATTTTATAATCAAAACCTTAAAGAGATGAGGAAATTTAAACCTTTTGATGGTACAATAAAGATAGAAGGGACAAAGGATATTCAATTTATTAGAACAATATTGGATTATTTTAAAGATCTAAAAATAAAAAAGATAGTTTTTTATAAAAATTATTTTGAAATTTACGGTGATAACTATTTGTTAAAATTCTCTAATGATAACTTTATAGAGAAAATTAGAACATTTAAAGAGATTGTTAAGAAAATGGGATTAGAAAACAGAAGCTTAGATTTTAGATTTAGGATTCCTTTTATTGGAGGAATATAGATGGCTGATACTATTGGAGCTATAGATTTAGGCTCTACAAAAATAGCAGTAGTTTTAGGAAATGTGATGGAAAAAAACGTTGAAATAATTGGCTTTGCTATGTCTCCATCTAAGGGAATAAAATATGGGGTTATAGTTGATATTCAAGAGGCAAGTAATAGTATCAAAGAGGCACTAAATAAGGCTATAAAAATTGCGGGAATAAAGAATATATCAAGATTATATGCAGCAATTAGTGGGGAAAAAATAACAGCCATTCCAAGCAGAGGTATGATTATAGTAAAAAGTAGAGATCAAGAAGTTACTGAAAAAGATGTTGAGAGGGCGATTGATGCTGCTAAAGCTACCTCTATTCCTCCAGATAGAGAGATTATATATCATGTAGTAAGGGGATTTAGATTAGATGGTCAAGATGGAATTATAAATCCAATTGGCATGATAGGTACTCGCTTAGAATCTGATTTATTATTGGTAACTCACGATAAAATTCAACTTAGAAATATTATCAATACTTTGGAAAAAGCAGAGATAAATATTGAGGGATTTGTTCCTCAAGAGATAGCAGCAGCAGAAGCAGTGCTTACTCCAGAAGAGAAAAACTTGGGAGTAGTAATGGTAGATATAGGGGGTGATTTGACTAATCTTGCTGTTTATAGAGAAGGATGTCTTTATAGTATTGGTATATTAAAATTAGGTGGAGAAAGAATAACAAGAGATTTAGCTATAACGCTAAGAATTTCTACTGAAGAAGCAGAAAGAGTAAAAAAAATATTAGGAACTTTAAAAGATGATGAAGAGGAAGAAACATTAGAGGTTACTTCTTTGCAGGAAAGAAAAATTAGAGTATCTAAATCTCAAGTTAGAGAGATCATACAACCTCGTGTAGAAGAAATTTTAGAATTTATACAAAGAAAACTGCAAGAATTAAATTCTCCCATAGAAATTATTCCAGGAGGTATTGTACTTACAGGTGGTACTGCTCTCTTAGATGGTATAGATGAATTTGCAAGTAATTATTTGAAAATTCCGGTCAGGATAAGTGCTCCATCTCAGATGAGAAATTTTTTAGGAGAAAAAGATGCAGTATTTTACTCATCTGCAGTAGGAGCTTTAGAGAGTTTTTTGAAAACTACGACTTTTGAGGACAAAAATAAAAAACTTCTTGACTATTTAAAAGAAACATTTAACAATATATTTAGACCTTTTAAAGAGTAAAGAATTAGGGGAAGGTGGTGTTAAAAATTGACTTTATCAAGATTTTCAGACAGCTTAAATAATGGAGAAATAAAGGCAAAAATTAAGGTTGTTGGTGTTGGGGGTGGAGGTGGTAATGCTATTAATAGGATGATTGAAGCTGGAATACATGGCGTTGAATTTATTGCAGTTAATACCGATAATCAAGTTCTTAATCTTAATAAAGCCCCTAATAAAATACAAATAGGAGAGCAGGTAACTCAAGGCCTTGGGGCTGGTGGTGATCCTAAGATTGGAGAAAAAGCAGCTCTGGAAAGTAAAGAGATTTTGAAAGATATTTTAGGCGATGCGGATATGATATTTATAACTGCTGGAATGGGAGGAGGTACTGGAACAGGAGCCTCTCCAGTTATAGCTGAAATAGCAAAAGAAATTGCAAAACTTGTAGTGGCTGTTGTCACATTACCTTTTACTTTTGAAGGAAGAAAAAGAAGAGTCAATGCTATGGAAGGAATAGAGAAACTTAAGGATAAAGTAGATACTCTTTTAATAATACCTAATGATAAACTTTTAAAACTTGGAGATAGTAGATTACCTTTAGTTGAGGCTTTTAAGAAAGCCGATGAAGTTCTAAAACAAGCTGTTCAAGGAATTACAGAATTGATTACTGTTCCGGGATTAATAAACTTAGATTTTGCTGATATACAATCTATAATGTCAAAGGCTGGTACAGCCTATATGGGTATAGGAATTGGAAAAGGAGAAAATAGAGCAAAAGAAGCAGCTCAAAATGCTTTACAAAGTCCTCTTTTGGACTTCTCTATTAATGGAGCTAAAGGAGTCATATTTAATGTAACAGGAGGCTTAGATTTATCCTTGCATGAAGTAGAAGAAATAGCAGAAGTTATTACACCTAAGGTTGATCCAGAAGCTAATATTAAATTTGGGGCTGTAATTGATGAAAACATGAAAGATAGTATAAAAGTTACGTTAATAGCTACAGGTTTTGATCATCAAGGAGAAGAGATAGAAGAAACTTCTAACAAGAAAGATTATACTAACATATCAGAAGATGATTTAGATATTCCTGCTATTTTACGGAGAAAGAGATACTCTTGAACTGGAAGCTAAAGAAAGAGATAATAGATGTATTAAACAGTGAGAAAGGATTTAAGTTAAGTAAAAAGGGAGGAGATGTAAAGTTATTATTTATATATCCAAACGCATATAATATATCCATAAATAATCTGGGATATATAGGTTTGTATCATATTTTTAATGAACAACAAGGAATTTTATGTGAAAGAGCGTATATTCCTAAAGATTGGAAAAATAGAAAAGATTTTAGAATATACTCAATTGAGGGATTTAGAGAATTAAGAGACTTTGATGCTTTGCTTTTTTCTGTTAGTTTTGAGTTAGATTTTTTTAATATAATTTATATTCTAAATTTAGAAAAAATTCCCATTTATAGTGTTGAAAGGGATGACAGTTATCCTCTAATTATTGGAGGGGGAATTGCTTTAAGCTCAAATCCAGAAACAATATCTGAGATTTTTGATTTGATATTAATTGGTGAAGGAGAAGAAATAGTTTCAGAATTGTCAGAAGCCTTGATATTAAAGAAGGAAAAAAGTTGGACAAAGGAAAAATTTTTAAATGCCATAAAAGATTATGAAGGTTTTTATATACCTAAATTTCTTAAAGTTACATATAATGGTAAAAAGATAGAGAAAATAGAGGGAGAACAAAAATTACCAGTAAGAAGAAGAATTTATTACAACTTTTCTAATAATCCTATGGTTTCACCTATAACATCTTACAAAGGCGTGTTTTCTGATATGGCGTTATGTGAATTGGTTAGAGGTTGTAAATATCAATGTAGATTTTGTTTAGCAGGTTATTTCTATAGACCTTACAGAGTTTCTTCCATAGAGAAAATATATGAGAAAATTAATCGGTTTTATGAAGAGGATACTCCTAAATTAGGATTTATAGTTCCTGCCATAGATCCCTCTTTAAGCTTAATGAAGATTAAGGATTATGTAGAAAGAGGTGAAATTCTTATATCCTTTTCATCTCTAAGATTAGAAGATATTACAGAGGACATATTAGACCTTATAAAAACTACTCATCAAAAAACTATTACTATAGCTCCAGAGACAGGCACTGATAGACTCAGAAGAGTATTAAACAAGAAATTTACTAATAATGATATTTTAAATTTTAGTGAGAAAATTAAGGACTATAAAGTAAAAACTTTGAAATTATACTTTATGATTGGATTACCAACTGAAACTTGGGAAGATATTGAAGGAATTTTGGATTTAATAATGAATATCAAAAAAATTGTAAAAAAAGTAGAGATAAGTATAAGTGTATCTACCTTTATTCCCAAACCTCATACCCCTTTTCAATGGGAGAAGATGGCGGATCTTGAATATATTGAAAAGGTTAGGTCTTATTTATTAAAAAACATTAGAAAAATGGATAATATAAAAATGGAAGAGGAAAATATCCTTTGGGTTTTTTGGCAAGGAGTTTTAAGTAGAGGAGATAGAAGATTGAAAGAATTTTTTAAAGAATATATAAAAGATGCTTATAGTTTAAGAATTTTAAAGAAATTTATGAAAGATAATCTATTAAAAGAGTATTATTTAGGAGAAAAAGAGAAAGATGAAATTTTCCCCTGGAGTTTTATAGATACAGGAGTTAAAAGGGAATATTTATGGAAAGAAAGAGAGAAGGCATATCAAGGAGTTATTACTTTACCATGTAACGATTATTGTAAGGCTTGTGGGGTGTGTTTATGATTTGGCAATCCAAACTTTTAAATAAATTTAACGAAATATCCCATGGATTTGTATCACGTCCATATTCTTTTCCTTTTTATTTCTCCTTTAAGCATATTCCTTCATATTTAAGATTTTTTTCTTTAGTTAAGATATTTCCAAATAGATGGGTTATAGCAGAACAAATCCATGGAGATAATATATATGTATCAAAAATTGAAAATTTATCCTTTTTTCCAAAAATTGCAAATAAATCTGACATTATATTAACCCAAGAAAGAAAACATCCTCTTATTATGTTTTTTGCAGATTGTATTCCAATCTTTGTTTATATACCAAAAATCAGATTGATTGGTTTGGCACATTCTGGATGGAGAGGAACAATTAAAAAGCTTCCCAAAAAGTTAATATCCGAGTTGAAGAATAGATATAATGTCTCTTCTGAAGACATATTTATAGGTGTTGGGCCAAGTATTCATTCTTGCTGTTTTGAGGTTAAGGAAGATTTTATTTCACAGTTACCTAAGGAATATAAAAAGTTCCTTATATATGAAAAGGACAGTGTGAAATATGATCTTATAGCTCTTCTTTTACAACAACTCGAAGAAGAGAAGATACCAAAAGAAAACGTTGATATATCTGATATATGTACTTATTGCAGTAATACTTACTACTCTTATAGGAGAAATAAAACCAACGATAGAAACATTGCCTATATATTTCTAAAATGAATATTTATTATAGAGAAGGTTTTTATAGATTAAGAAAGAATAAAAAGAGAATTTTTAAAAGAATTTTA
>JAPYWU010000115.1 GCA_028276205.1 Dictyoglomaceae bacterium
AAAACACAGTATTTTTTATGCTCTTTAAAACATGAATTATTAAGAACTCTAAGGAGGTAGGACCGATGGCAGAGGTAAAATTGGAAAATGTAACAAAAAAATTTGGTGATGTTATAGCGGTTAATAATGTATCTCTTGATATCAAGGATAAAGAGTTTATTGTTCTTGTTGGACCATCTGGTTGTGGTAAAACAACTACATTAAGAATGATTGCTGGATTAGAAGAGATAACATCTGGAAATATCTATATTGATGGAAGAATAGTTAATGATGTACCCCCCAAAGATAGAGATATAGCAATGGTATTTCAAAACTATGCTCTTTATCCTCACATGACTGTTTATGATAATATGGCTTTTGGTCTAAAACTTAGAAAATATCCAAAGAGTGAAATTGACAGAAGAGTTAAAGCAGCTGCTGAGATGTTAGGTATTGAGAATCTGCTAAAGAGAAAACCTAAAGAACTTTCTGGTGGTCAAAGACAGCGTGTTGCTCTAGGTCGTGCAATTGTTCGTGAACCTAAGGTTTTCCTTATGGACGAGCCTTTATCTAACTTAGATGCAAAATTAAGAGTACAAATGAGGGCAGAGCTTAAGAAACTTCAAAGAACTCTTGGAGTCACTACTATATATGTAACCCATGATCAAACAGAGGCTATGACAATGGGTGATAGAATTGTAGTTATGAAAGATGGAGTAGTACAGCAAGTAGATGATCCTTTAACTGTCTACGAAAAACCCAATAATGTGTTTGTGGCTGGTTTCATAGGTAGTCCTCCAATGAATTTCATTGATGCAACTCTCTCTGAAGATGCTAAAATCCTTGATCTTGGAAGTTTCAAATTGGGTATTCCTTCTGATATGCAATCTTTCGTAGCAGAACATGCCAAAAACTATCTGGGTAAAAAGGTTATTTTGGGAGTAAGACCAGAGCATATATATGAGGTAGCTCTTATGAAAACTGAAGATCTAATACCAGAAGCTGTAGCAGATCTAAAAGTAGAAGTTTTAGAACCTATGGGAACTGAAGTCTACCTATATTTAATAAATGGACCCGTAAGTGTAGTAGCAAGAGTTAGTGCAGAAACAAGAGCAAGAATGGGTGAAAATGTAAAAGTAATGTTTGATCTAAGAAAGATGCATCTTTTTGATCCTGTCACTCAGATGGCTATAATTTAAGGATTATTTAGGAAAGGGGTATTTAAGGGATGTTAAGGAAGGGGGAAACAAATTCCCCCTTCCTTTATATATAATTATTAACATGTGTTAATAAGGAGGATTAATATGATAAAGAGATATTTTAATTTGGTACTTCATTCCCATCTTCCCTATGTTAAAAAGGCTGGAAGATGGCCTTTTGGAGAAGAATGGTTCTATGAAGCTATGTTAGAGACCTATATACCCCTTTCCATGTGTTTTAATAGATTAATTGAAAAGGGCATTGAATGGCATTTAACCTTAGGTGTAACTCCGGTTTTATCTGAAATGATGGTAGATTCCTATATGATTTATGAAACTGAGAAATATATAAATAATAAGTTGGAAATGGCTCAGAAAGATTATGAATTGTTTGAAAAGGAGAATAAGAAAGAAGCTGAAGTTGCAAAATTTTATATTGAGTATTTTGAAAAGATTTTAGATTTCTTTAAGAATAAAATTTCATATAATATAGTTGGTTATTGGAGTAATCTTCAGAGGGAAGGATATCTGGATATAATAACATCATCTGCAACTCATGCATATTTACCTCTTTTAAAAAAGAATTCATCTATATATGCTCAGCTTTATGTTGGTAGAGAATCGTATGTAAGAAAGTTTAACAAGTCTCCTATGGGTATTTGGCTTCCTGAATGTGCTTATAAGCCTGGAATTGAAAAATTTTTAGAGATTTTTGATATTAAGTATTTCTTTGTAGATACCCATACAATTCTTGGTGGAGAATCTTCGGATTATCCTTATTTTAAGAAGAAAGAAGTAGAGAGTAAAAAGAATAACAGAAGTATTTATAAGCCATATTTAGTATCTAATAGTAATGTGATTGTTTTTGGAAGAGATAGTAGGACAAGTATGCAAGTATGGTCTGCAGAATGGGGATATCCTGGAGATGGAGTTTATAGAGAATTTCATAAAAAAGCGGATACATCAGGTATTCAGTATTGGAGAATAACAGATAAAACTAAAGGATTAGGGGAAAAAGATGTTTATGATCCATTGTTAGCTAAAGGTAGAGTTTATGAACATGCTGAGCATTTTGTAAGTATTTTGGAAAATGAGATAACAGAAGAAGGAATTGTAACTGCAATGTATGATACTGAGCTATTTGGACATTGGTGGTTTGAAGGAATTATGTTTATTGAAAGAGTATTTGAGCTTTTAAATGAGAGTAAAAAAGTTGAAAGTATAAATGCAAGCTTGGCATTAGAAAAATTTGAGCCTGAAGAGAGAATTGATCTTCCTGAATCATCATGGGGAAGAGGTGGAAAACATGAAGTGTGGCTTAACGATGAAACTTATCAATTATGGGAAAAGATCTATGAAATAGAAGAATTAACAGAAGAGTTAATTTCAAATATGAAAGACCAGAAGGTTCCATTATGGAAAGAAAAAGTACTAAATCAAATGGGAAGAGAAAAGTTACTTCTTGAAAGTAGTGATTGGCCATTTTTAATTACCACAGGGCAAGCTAAAGAATATGGTTATAATAGATTCTATGAACACTATAACAATTTTAAGGATCTATCTAATTATTTAAAAGAAGATAAATTATCTTTAGAAGGTTATAAAACATTAAAGAAATTAGAGGATAAAGACTCTTTATTCTTATTCTTAAACTATAGAATCTTTGAAAGGAGGTAGAGGATGCAAAAAAGGATATATTTTTCTTTAGGGCTACATAATCATCAGCCTGTAGGAAACTTTGATTTTGTAATTGAAAGGGCATATCAAATGTGTTATAAGCCTCTTATTGATTTTTTTTATAACTATCCCAAATTTCCTTTCAATGTCCACTTTTCAGGGTATTTATTGCTTTGGTTAGAGAATAATCACCCAGAGTATTTTAAAATTCTTAAGACATTATCAGAAAGAGGACAAGTTGAGATATTAAGTGGTGGTTTTTATGAACCTATATTATCAATAATACCTGATAAGGATAAAGTTTTGCAGATTAAAAAACTAAATGATTATATCTATAATAAATTTGGGCAAAGACCAAAGGGAATGTGGCTTGCAGAAAGAGTTTGGGAACCTCACCTTGTTAAATTTATAGCAGAGGCTGGTATTGAGTATGTAATTGTAGATGATGCTCATTTTCTATCCGTTGGATTAAATGAGGATGATCTTTTTGGTTATTACTTAATGGAAGAAGAAGGATATAAATTGGCTGTTTTTCCAATTAGTATGAAATTGAGATATTTAATTCCTTTTGCAGATCCTCAAGAGACTGTAGAATATTTAGATAAATATGCAACAAATGAAGGGAATAGAATAGCTCTTCTTTTTGATGATGGAGAAAAATTTGGACTTTGGCCTGATACATATAAGACTGTGTACGAAGAAAAGTGGCTTGAAAGATTTTTAGGAAAATTGGAAGAAAATTTTTTACTAATAACACCTGTTAATTTATATGACTACATGAAAAAATATCCTCCTTTAGGGAGAATATACTTACCTACAGCATCCTACAGAGAAATGATGGAATGGGTTTTATTTCCAGAAGCACAATTGAATTTAGAGAAATTAGTAGAAAAACTTAAAAATGAAGGTACATGGGAAATATACGCACCATTTATTAAAGGAGGTTTTTGGAGAAATTTTCTTAGCAAATATGATGAATCAAACCATATGCAAAAGAAGATGTTATATATAAGGAAAAAGATCGATATGGTAAGTAACGATGAGTTTAAAAATAAAGCTTTGGAAGAACTTTGGCAAGGACAAGCTAATGATGCGTATTGGCATGGAATTTTTGGTGGACTTTATCTTCCACATTTAAGATCTGCTATTTATGAACATTTAATTAAAGCAGAAAATTTTGTTGATGGTGATTTCAAGTATAATATTTTTGATTTTGATTGTGATGGTAGAGATGAGATTATTATTGAATCTTCTCTTTTTAACCTTTATTTTTCACCCTCTTATGGAGGATCGTTAATAGAATGGGATTTTAAAAATAAGCCTTTTAATCTCACTAATGTTCTTACCCGTAGAAGAGAAGCTTATCATGAGAAGCTTCATAAAATAGAAGAAGATGTATCAGGAAAAAGTATTCATGAAAGATGGACCGCTAAAGAGAAAGGATTGGATCAAGTATTGTTTTATGATAGACACAGAAGGGTATCCTTTATTGAAAAATTTTATGAGAAAGAACCAGCTATAGATTTATTACTAAGAGACAACGAAAATTTGATAATTGATACTTTCTATGAGAAATTTGACTATACTGTAAAGGAAGAAGATAATGTTTTTGTTTGTTCCTTTAAAAAGGGTTTTTCAGATTTCGAGTTATATAAGATTTTCTTAATTCCTAAGGATAAAAATGAAGTTGAAGTGTGTTATCGAATTATAAATTTAAAAGATGAAAATATTAATTTGAATTTCTCATGGGAGATAAATTTAAATTTCTTAGCTCCTAATCATCCTGATTTTTATTATTTTTCTACAAAAACGGAGAAGGCTCCTCTTAATTCTATAGGAGTTGAGAGTATAAATAAATGGGGTATAAGTTCTGGGATTGGAATAAATTTAGATTGTTATCTTGATATGGAAACAAAAGTTTATAGATATCCTATTGAGACTGTATCCTTATCAGAGGAAGGGTTTGAAAGAGTATATCAAGGAAGTGATTTTATACATTTCTATCATATAGCTTTAGGACCAAATCAAAGTTGGGAAACTTGTGTGAAATTTATTGTTTATTAATAATTATTGGTGCGCCCGAGAGGATTTGAACCTCCAACCACCGGCTTCGGAGACCGATGCTCTATCCCTTTGAGCTACGGGCGCACTTTTTAAGAGATTATATAAATTAAATAGAAAATTAGTGTCTCAATAATTATTATAACTGATAAGAATTCTAAGATAACAATGAGATCAATTTTAATCT
>JAPYWU010000116.1 GCA_028276205.1 Dictyoglomaceae bacterium
TCAGTATTTATAAGATCTTTTATAAAATTACTCAAGGGAATTTCCATATTAAGACATCAGGTACCAGTTGGCTTGAGGCAGTAAAAGTAATAGCAAAATTTGATCCAGATTTATTCTTAGAGTTATACAACATAGCCCTTGAAAATTTGGAGAAAAGTAAAAAAGCCTATAAAGTAGATATTAAGAAGGAAGATTTTCCAATAGAGATAAAAGAAGATCTATTAGCTTTTCTTTCCAAAAAAGAAGTAAGACAGCTTTTCCATATATCATATGGAATTCTCTTATATGAGAAGAGGGATGATATATATTCCATATTAGATAAATATGAAGAAGATCATTATAAATTTGTATACGAAAATATAAAAAGACATCTTAAGGAACTCTTTGAGGAGGGAAAAAATGTATAAAATAGCCATCGTTAATTCAAGTAGTTTTGGTAAATATTTTCCAGAACATATAGAAAGACTCAAGAAAATAGGTTGTGTAGAAAGATTTACCCTTCCTGGCGATATGCATGGGAAAGAACTGGCAGAAAAGCTTATAGGATTCAATATTATTATAGCAAGTGTAACCCCTTTTTATGATAGAGAATTCTTTGAATATAAAGATGAAACCTTGCTTATAACACGCCATGGTATAGGTTATAACAACATTGATATAAAAACCGCTACAGAGAAAGGAGTAATTGTAACTAAAGTACCAGGAGTAGTAGAAAGAGAAGCTGTAGCAGAAACAGCTATTGCCTTACTAATGGCTGTAATGAGAAAAATAAGAGAAGCATCTCTAAAAGCAAGAGAGGGTAAATGGGAAGAAAGGGCCAACTTCATAGGTTGGGAAATTAAAGATAAAGTAGTAGGAATTATAGGATATGGAAATATTGGAAGTAGGGTAGGAGAGATCCTTAAAAATGGATTTAATGCAAAAGTCATAGCTTATGATCCCAATATTCCAGATGAAAAATTAAAACAACTGGGAGCAGAACCAGTATCCCTTGAAGATTTGCTAAGAAGATCTGATATTATCTCTCTTAATGCCTCTTTAAATGAAAAAAGCAGGCATATGATATCAGAGAAAGAATTTAATATGATGAAAAATGGAGTAATCATAGTAAATACAGCAAGAGGAGAATTAATGGATGAAGAAGCATTGATTAAAGCTATAAAGTCAGGAAAGGTTGCAGGCGTAGGCTTAGATGTAATGAAGGACGAGCCTCCAGATCCTCAAAATCCTCTTTTACATATGGATAATGTGGTAGTAACACCCCATATCGCTGCATATACTTATGAGTGCTTAAAAGGTATGGGAGACAAAGTAGTTTCAGATGTAGAAAAAATAGTCAATAAAGAAATTCCTGATGAAATTGTAAATAGAGATGTGTTGGAGAAATTGCCATGGAGAAAGATTTAGTTTTAGCGGTAGATTTAGGAACTACAAATATAAAAAGTGGGATTATTGATAAGGAAGGTAGAATTTTAGCCCTCATACAAAAAGAATTACCTTTAGAAAAAGATTCCTTTGGAAAGGCAGAGCATAATCCAGAAACCATATTTAATATATTTGTAGAAGTAGTAAGAGAAGTAGTAAAAGGTTTTGAAGAAAGAATTAGTATTTTGATAACCTCTTCTTATATGTTTGGCCTTCTACCACTTGATAAAAACAAAAGGCCCCTCACAGGGATAATAACTCTACTTGATACCCGCTCCAGAGAAGTTTTTGATGATCTCTTAAAAGAAGCAGATTTTAAAGAGATATATAAAAGAACTGGATGTCCCCCTCTACTTTATTATCCCTTTGTAAGGATATATTGGTTGAAGAAAAAACATAAAGATATATTTGATTCTGCTAAATATTATTTAGGCTCTAAATCTTTTCTCATATATAAACTCTTAGGAGAAGCCTATACAGAACCAAGCATTGATTCCTCAACTCAGCTTCTAAATATTCATACTTTAAACTGGGATCCTTATGTCTTAGATTTTTTAGGCATAAAAGAAGAAAACCTTCCCCCTGTAGTTTCAGGAGATAAAATATTAGGAAAACTACCCAAAGAGACCTTAGATCTTCTTGGTCTAAAAAGTGATGTACTTTTAGGAGTAGGACTTTATGATGGTGGTGCTGTAGGTACAGGAATAGGAGCATTAGCTGGAGATGGAATAGGAATAATAAATATTGGTACTACTGCTATGTTTAGAGTACCATATCCTAAGGCTATTTTTGATGATACAGAAAAAATGAGAATACAAGTACCCTATTTCTTTGATAATAAATGGTTCCCAGGGGGAGGAATAAACAATGCAGGAATTATTCTTAAATGGTTTAGAGATAATATGTTTAATATGAGTTATGAAGAGCAAACTAATATAGCAAAAGATGTTGACTCTGATGACCTTTTCTTCCTTCCTTATCTTACAGGAGAAAGAAACCCAGATATAGGAAGCATTGCATCTGGTGTTTTATTTGGACTTCGACCCCATCACAATAAAGCCCATATAATAAAGGCGGGTATGGAAGGAATATCTTATATCATAAGAATGCTATATGAAACTTTAAAAGAATTAGGAGTAGAGATAAAAGAAGTAAGGGCTGGTGGAGGTGGAGCAAGATCAGATACCTGGATGCAGACTCTTTCAAATATAATGGGAATGGATGTAGCTGTAGCAGATACCGATGAACCTGCTCTTTTAGGTTCTGCCATCTTGGGTTTCACAATGATAGGAGAATATCCTTCATATAGATCAGCTACTGAAAAAATGGTAAGAATCAAAAAAGTTTATAAACCAGAAGAAGAAAAAATTGAATATTATAAAAAAAGATTTGACTTTTTTGTATATCTTACAAAAAATTTAAAAGAAGCCTTTTCAATCCATACTCAATTAAAAAAGGGAGGTTCTTAAAATGAAAAGTTTTGTAGGGCTTATAGGTCTTGCTGTAATGGGACAAAATCTTGCTTTAAACATAGCCAGAAAGGGATATAGTGTGGCTGTTTATAACAGAACACCTGAAAAAACGGAAGAATTTATAAAAAACAGAGTAAAAGATGAAAAAATTTCTCCATATTACGACATAAAAAGTTTTGTAGAAGGATTAGAAAAACCAAGGAAAATAATTCTTATGGTAAAGGCAGGAAAACCAGTAGATGATGTGATAAATGAACTTCTTCCTTATTTAGAACCAGGAGATCTTATTATAGATGGAGGTAACTCCTACTTTAAAGATACTTCAAGAAGGCTCCAAGAATTAAAAGAAAAAAATATTCTATTTTTAGGTATGGGAGTTTCAGGTGGAGAATTTGGAGCTCTCCATGGTCCTTCTTTAATGCCTGGTGGGACTAAAGAAGCCTATAGTTTAGTAGAAGAAATGCTTCTCAAAATAGCAGCAAAAACTGAAGATGGACCATGCTGTACCTATGTAGGAAATGATTCAGCAGGTCATTTTGTAAAAATGGTCCATAATGGAATTGAATATGCAATTATGCAGATCATTTCGGAAGCATACGATATTATGAGAAAAGGATTAAAGATGACATCAGAAGAAATAGGGAATGTTTTTGAGGAATGGAATAGAGGAGAACTTAATTCTTTTCTTATGGAAATCTCCTATAAAATTATGAGATACAAAGATCCAGAAGCAGGAAGACCTTTGGTTGAGCTTATACTGGACAAGGCTGAGCAAAAAGGTACTGGAAAATGGACAGCCCAAACCGCTTTAGATTTAGGTATTCCAACTCCAACCTTAAATCTTGCTGTAGAGGGAAGGGTTATATCTCACTTCAAAGAACTTAGAGTAAAACTGTCTCAAATAGCCTATAAAGAAATGGAAAATATAGATTTAAATAAAACAGAGGTTATAAAAGATTTAGAAAAAGCCTTACTTTTTGGGGTATTTATATCTTTCTCTCAAGGTCTTTGGCTTATTGATGAAGCCTCAAAAACCTTTGGATACGAAATAGATCTATCTGAGGTACTTAGAATATGGAAGGGTGGCTGTATAATTAGAGCAAAGATATTAAATTTCTTAAGAGAAATAATAAAAGAAAATCCTGATAATGCTAATTTATTACTTTCTTCTTTAGCCATAGATTTTATAAAAGATAAAATTTCCTCAGTAAAAAGAATATCCCAAATTGGGAGATCTCTATCTATTCCTCTCCTTGCTCTAAATTCTACTCTTGATTATTATTATGCTTTATCTTCTGAGAATCTTCCTGCTAACCTTATTCAAGCCCAAAGAGATTTCTTCGGAGCCCATACCTATGAACGCATAGATAAAGAAGGCATCTTCCATACTGAATGGGAAAAATTAGAATAGGAGGTGAATAAAATGAGTTATGTGGAAGAGCTTTTCAATATAAAGGATAAAGTAGCCTTTTTTACAGGTGGTGGAGGTATATTAGCCTCTGCCATATCAGAGGGTTTAGGAAAGGCGGGAGCAAAAATTGTACTTACAGACATCAATGAACAAGCTCTAATGAATCAGGTAGAAAAATTAAGAAGTATGGGTATTACCGCAGAAGGCTACGTAATGAATGCCTTAGATAAAAAGAATGTGGAAGAAGTTGCCCAAAAGGTAAAAAGCGTCTTTGGAAGAGTAGATATTCTTCTTAATGCTGCAGGAGGAAATATACCAGAAGCAGTTACTTCTGATAAGGTAACTTTTTGGGATCTTCCAGTAGAATCAATACAAAAAGTAGTAAACATAAATCTTTTTGCAGGAGCTATAATTCCAAGTCAAGTCTTTGGTAAGATGATGTTAGAAAACCCAGATGGAGGAGTAATTATAAACTTTGCTTCCATGTCCTCTTTTAGACCTCTTACAAGGGTGGTAGGATATTCAGCAGCAAAAGCAGCAGTTGCAAACTTTACTCAGTGGCTTGCAGTATATGTAGCAAAAGAATTTTCTCCCAAGATCAGAGTTAATGCTATTGCTCCAGGCTTCCTTATTACAAATCAAAACAGATATTTACTTTTAAATGAAGATGGATCTCTAACTCCCCGTGGAAAAGCAGTAATAGATCATACACCTATGGGAAGATTTGGAGAGC
>JAPYWU010000117.1 GCA_028276205.1 Dictyoglomaceae bacterium
ATCGAAATAAGTACTGTTAGAATGAAAAGGGTGTCTGTGCCAGAGGAAAATTTAAGAAAGATATATGATTCTATGATTGCTGAAAGGGAAAGACAGGCTGCTCTTTATAGAGCGGAAGGTCAAAGAGAAGCACAAAGAATAAAATCAGAGGCTGAAAAGAAAAAGGTAGTTATACTCTCTGAAGCTTATAGAAAGGCTCAAGAGTTAAAAGGTAGTGGAGAGGCTGAGGCAAGTAGAATTTTACAATCAGCATTATCTTCTAATCCTGAATTTTATCAATTTTTAAAGAGTCTTGAGATATATAAAAAGACTCTTCCTGGTAATGTGTTAATTATCACACCAGATTCTGAGATATTCAAATATTTAAGAAGTAAATGATTTATGAATTGGAATTTCTAAGTTTATTTTGAATATCTTGTATGGCCTTTTTTATAGAGAGATCTGACTGATAGAGCTCTTGGATTTTTTCATAGGCATGTAATACTGTAGTATGATCTCTTCCTCCTAATTCTTCTCCAATTTTAGGTAGGGAGAGATCGGTTAATGTTCTTGCTAAATACATGGCAATTTGTCTTGGTATGGCAATCTCTTGAGATCTTCCCTTCCCTTTTAATTGTTCTATACTGATGTGAAAATATTCTGCTACAGCTTGCAATATATTATCTATAGTAATATTCTTTATTTGTGGTTGAATAATATCTCTTAGTACTGTTTTAGCTAATTCTAAATTTATAGGCATATTATTTAAAGAGGCAAAAGCTATAGTTCTTATTAAGGCTCCTTCTAGTTCACGTATGTTGGATTGTATTTGAGAAGCAATAAATTCTATTACCTCATCAGGTACTTTAGCTTTTTCAGCTTCTGCTTTCTTTTTCAATATGGCAATACGAGTCTCTAAATCAGGAGGTTGAATGTCTGCTATAAGTCCCCATTCAAATCTTGATCTTAATCTATCCTCTAATGTAGGAATTTCTTTGGGTACTCTATCACTGGTTAGTACAATTTGTTTTCCAGCCTCATACAATGCGTTAAAAGTATAGAAGAATTCTTCTTGAGTTCTTTCCTTACCAGCCAAGAATTGGATATCATCAATGAGTAAGACATCTATATTTCTATATCTACTTCTAAATTTTGTCATTCCGTCTTCCTTGATGGCATCAATTAACTCTACCGTAAATTTTTCCATAGATGCATAAACTACTCGAGTTTTAGGAAATTTCTCTTGGATAAAATGACCAATAGCATGGATTAGATGAGTTTTTCCTAATCCTACACCTCCATATATAAGAAGAGGATTATAAGCTTTACCTGGATTTTGACTTACAGCTAAGGCAGCTGCATGGGCAAAGCGATTGCTATCACCTACTACAAAGGTGTCAAAAGTATACTTAGGATTTAAGTTATTATATGAAGTAGAAAAATATTCGTTTCTTTTTTCTTCAGGTATGGTTTCTTCCTTTTCATCTGCTAATATTTCAACTTTTAGATCTTTCTGGGTTACTTTCCTAATGACCTCTTCAATAAGAGGTAAGTAATATTCTTCTAACCATTCCTTTGAAAATTTGTTAGGGGTTTGGAGTATGACTTTTTCTCCCTCTATATAAAGAGGTTTTAAGGTTTTAATCCAAGTTTCAAAACCAGGTCTACTTATCTCCAAAGACAAATATGACAATGCCTCTTCCCAGATATTATTAATATCTTTCATAAGAGAGTTTCTCCTTGTAATTCTTTTTAAGATACAAATGTAATTTTAGCAAATATACCCTTAGTATACAAATTGAAAAAATTTTTCTTTAATATCTAAAGATTAGTTTTTACCTTAATATTAAAGGTGACAATTTAAAGAATAAGATTTGAAAATGATGTGGTTTTTAATCCTTTAGTATTATATAATTGAATTATGGATTTGAAAGATTTTCTTAAAAAGGTCCCTATATTTTCAGATTTTTCTGAAGAAGAATTAAATAAGCTATTAGAGATTGCTAAGAAGAAGGATTTTAAAAAAGATACAGTCATCTTCCAAAAGGATGAAACAGGTAATTTCTTCTTTTTGATATGTTCTGGAAAGATAAAAGTTATATTAGAAACAGAAGAAGGTAGAGAAGGGATTCTTTCTATTCTTTATCCCACTGAGTTTTTTGGAGAGATGTCTCTTCTTGATGGTGAACCAAGATCTGCTACTGTAGTGGCTTTGGAAGATACATCGGTTTTGATAATAAATCGAGAAGATTTCTTAAATCTACTTTATAATCATCCTCAAATAGCCCTTAAGATATTGAGAACTCTTTCTTTAAGATTAAGAAAGGCTAATAGGCAGATTGAAACTTTAATGTTTCTTGATGCTCCAGGCAGAATTGCCAGAGTGATAATTGATATAGCTATGGAGAGAGGTCATAGCATAGAGGATGGAATACTTATTGATTTAGATTTTACAAGACAAGAACTTGGAAATATTGTGGGTATTTCTCGAGAAACAGCAATTCGTGTGCTTAAAACTTTTGAAGATGAGGGTATAATTGATATAAAGAAAAATCATATTCTTATAAGAGATCTCTCTAAGCTTAGAGAAAAAATATATTGATCAGGAATGGAAGAGTATCAGTTAATAGTAGAAAATAACGATGAAATTGATAGAATAGATAAGTATTTAGTTAAAAAAGTTCATCTTTCTCGTTCTCAAATTCAAGATCTTATAGATAAAGGTTATATAAAGGTTAATGGTGTTACGGTTAAAAGCAGTTATAAGGTTAAGCCCGGAGATATCATTAATGTGATAATTCCTCCTCCTGAAGATACCGATATTATACCTAAGGATATACCCATTCAGATAATTTATGAGGATAATGATCTTTTGGTTGTAAATAAACCAAGAGGAATGGTTGTGCATCCTGCCCATGGTCATTATCAAGATACCCTTGTAAATGCCCTTTTGTATAAGGTGAAAGATCTTTCAGGAATAGGAGGAGAAATTAGACCTGGAATAGTACATAGGTTAGATAAAGATACCACAGGACTTTTAGTGGTAGCTAAGAATGATTTTTCTCATCAGAAATTATCTGAGCAATTAAAAAATAGAACTCTTAAAAGGGTATATTGGGCTTTATGTGAGGGAGAAATTCCTTGGGATGAAAAAAGGGTGGAGCTTCCAATGGCAAGGCATCCTGTTTATAGAAAGAAGATGGCTATTGTGTATGGTGGTAAAATATCTATTACTAATTTTAAGGTTTTAGAAAGGTTTAAGGGATATACTTTGGTATCTGCAAGTTTAGAGACAGGAAGAACTCATCAAGTTAGATTACATTTATCTCATTTAGGTTTTCCAATAGTAGGTGATGAGATTTATGGTAGGATTGATAAAAGATTTGGTATAAAAGGTCAGCTTCTTCATGCAAAGGAAATTTCTTTTATCCACCCTCGAACGTCTGAAAGAATGAGTTTTTCTGCGCCTTTACCCTCTGATTTTGAAAGAGTCCTTAGTCTCTTGAGACAAAAATCTTAAGGCTTCTTCAGGTTTGGCAAAGATGGTTTTTTCATTTTTATATATTACAAAACCTGGCTTAGCTCCTTTAGGTTTTTGTACATATTTTCTTAAAGTATAATCAACGGGTACATAGGTAGAATTTCTTCCTTTACTAAAGTAGCCAGCTAAAGCTCCTGCTTCATATAGAGTGCTTTCTGGAACTTCCTTATCTTGAGTTTTGATTATCACATGGGCACCAGGAATTCCTCTGGTATGTAACCATATATCTTCAGGCTTTGCTAAATTAAAAGTTATATAGTCATTTTGTTTATTGTTCTTACCTACATAAATTTCAAAACCATCAGAACTTATGAATTTGTAAGGTTCTGATTTTTTAACTTTCTTTTGGATTTTTTCTTTCTTCTCCTTTATATATCCTTCTTTTTCAAGTTCCTCTTCTATTTCCATTAGTTCTGAGAGGGAATCTGCATTTTCGATAGAAAATTCCAGAGAATTTAGATAAAATAATTCCTCCTCTAATTTACTTTTATATTCTTTCAAAATAGAGATTCCTCTTTTAAGTTTTTTATATTTTTTAAAGTATTTTTGGGCATTTTCAATGGCGGATAGACTTGGATCCAATTCTATTTCTATATATTCATTAGGATTATAGGGATTAAGAAAGGTTACTTTTTCAAGCCCTTTTCTTATTGAGTTTTGATTAAGAATAAGAATTTCTCCTTTTATTCTAAAGGTTTCTGCTTCTTCTCCTTCCTTTATTTGAGAATCTAACTCTTTTATTTTTTCCTCGACCTTTTCCATATTGGTTTTAATAATTTCCAATAATCTATTTTTTTTCTGGGTAAATAATGTGTTTTCAAAGGCATAAGAATATATATAATCTACCAATTTATAGACCTTATCAAACTCTTTTTTTTCAAAATCTTCATAGTCTTTGAGAGGGAAAAGAGAAAAAGTAATAGGTTCACCATTTATTAGATAGGCGGTAGGTTTGAATTCTCTTTTTAATATTTTTTCTTTAATGTTTAAAAGTCTTTCTTTTAATATATTCTTTTCTGTTAGAGTAAGTGTATTGGCTATCTTATTTCCTATACCTTCTATAATTTCATTTACTAAATGAGGATTCATATGGGATATTTCTTTCAGTATAAGATCTCTTATTGGAATGTCTTTATTTAAAAGATTTTCAAGTTTTTCTTCCGTTAATTCTAAGATAGGTATCTTTATGCTTTTAGGGGGATAAATATAGCTTACTCCGGGTATAACTTCTCTAAATCTGTTTATCTCGCTTGGAACATGTTTTATGGCATCTATTATTATATTATTTTCATTTACCAGTATGAGATTACTATATTTTCCCATAAGCTCTAATATTACCTTTTTACTTTCTTCAGGAAAGGTTTTAATCTTAAATTCTATAATTCTTTCCTGCGGTATTAGTTGATACTCTATAATTCTTCCCCCCTCCAAATGTTTTCTTAAAAGCATAGAAAAGGAGGGGGGTTTTGAGGGATATGGGAAGTTTTTTCTTGTTAACTGTATTCTATATAATTGGGGAT
>JAPYWU010000118.1 GCA_028276205.1 Dictyoglomaceae bacterium
ATCCTTTGAAGAGATAACAGGATATACTTTGAATGAGGTGAAGGGAAAAAGAATACTATCTCCTGAGGAAGTTAAAAGACCATTTTATGAAAAGCATATCTTAAATATACATTCTGGAAAATCTTTTATTGATAGAATGGTGGTAAAAAGAAAAGATGGAGAAATAGTCCATGTGCTTATTAGCATAACACCTATAAAGGATAAAGATGGAAATATAAATTATTATGTAGGGACCATGATTGATATATCGGAGCAGGTCTTGTTGGAAAATGAATTAAGAGAAAGAGAAGAACGCCTAAAAAGGGCATCGGAAATTGGAAAACTTGGATATTGGGATTGGGACATTATAAAGGATAAAATTACTTGGTCTGAGGAGGTTTATAAAATTTTTGGTAAAAAGGAAGATGATTTTGGTAGTAATTACGAAAGCTTTTTAGAGCTTGTTCATGATGAAGATAAAGAATTTGTAGATAGAAGTGTAAAATCAGCTCTTTATGAAAAAAAGCCTTACAGTATTGATCATAGAATAGTCCTTCCTGATGGATCTTTAAAAATTGTTCATGAAGAGGCAGAAGTAATTTTTGATGAGGAAGGAAATCCTATAAGAATGTTTGGGACTGTTCAAGATATTACAGAAATCAAAAAATTAGAGGAGGAATTAAGGAAGCATAGTGAAGAGTTAGAAGAATTAGTAAAAGAAAGGACAAAAGATCTTGAAGATTATATTAGAAAACTCTATAAACTTTATGAAATAAGCTACTCCTTTAAAGAAAATTCTTATGAGTTTGCAAAATTTGTGTTGAAGGAATTGGTCCATATGTTAGATGTGGATTTTGCAACATTGGGAAAGGTAAAAGAGGATAAATGGATTGCATATGCTACTTCTGCAAAAGAAGCCCTTTTAGTTAAAGAAAGGACACTTCTTCCTTTAAAGGAGACTTTTTGTGATATTGTGTTCAAAACCCAAAAACCCCTTGTCATAAATGATGCTTTAAATCATGAAGAATATAAGAATCACCCAGCTTATTTAGATCGCAAAATAAGATCATATCTTGGAGTGCCAGTTTTCATAGGAGATAAATTTTTTGGGGTTTTAGCAAGTTTCAGTAGATCACCCCATAATTATTCTGAATATGATGTGATTATTCATCAACTTTTAGCAAAAAGGATTGAGTTTGAATTTATAAGAGAAAAGTATGAAAATGAGCTAAAAATTGCCCTAAAAAATGCAGAGATAGCAAATAAGGCAAAGTCAGATTTTATTGCCAGTATGTCCCATGAATTAAGAACCCCTTTAAATGCTATTATTGGATTTTCAGAGGTTCTGTTAGAAGAATATTTTGGTCCACTAAATGAGAAGCAAAAAGAATATATAAAGGATATTCTTGAGAGTAGTAAATATCTACTTTCTTTAATAAATGATATTTTGGATCTTTCTAAGATTGAAGCAGGAAAAATGGAGCTTGAAATCTCTGATATCAATATTAAAGATTTATTAGAGGATAGCCTAATGATTATAAGGGAAAGAGCAAGGGTACATAATATCCAATTGGAAGTTGTTCTATGTTCTGAACTTGAAAATTTAGTTATTAAAGCAGATGAGAGAAAATTAAAGCAGGTTATGTATAATCTCTTATCTAATGCAGTAAAATTTACTCCTGATGGAGGAAGAATAAAAATAGAAGTGGGAATAGAGAAGGGATATCTTAAAGTATCTGTTGAAGACAATGGAATTGGAATTCCCAAGGAGTATTTGGAGAAAATTTTTGAGCCTTTCTTCCAGATAAAGAATGCCTATAAAAATAAACCTTCAGGGGCAGGATTGGGACTTTCTATTGCAAAGACTATTGTAGAACTTCATGGGGGAAAGATATGGGCAGAAAGTGAAGGAGAAGGAAAGGGAAGTAAATTTACTTTTATAATTCCTATAAAAAGGGATGGCAAATGAAAAAGCCAAAAATTTTAGTAGTAGATGATGATGAGAGAAATTTGAAAGTAGTTTCTGCAATGCTTGCTCCTTTAGAATATGAAGTTATATTGGCAAGGGATGGGATTGAAGCATTAGAAAGGGTAGAAAAAGAGAAACCTGATGTAATTTTATTGGATATTATGATGCCTAAAATGGATGGATTTGAGGTATTAAAAATATTAAAGGAAAATGAAGAGACAAAAATTATTCCTGTAGTTATGGTTACTGCTTTGAAGGAAGTGGAAGACAGAGCAAAAGCCTTAGAACTTGGAGCTGATGACTTTCTAACAAAGCCTGTTGAAAAATTAGAGTTAAGAGCAAGGGTAAAATCATTAATAAATGTAAAAAGATATTATGATCATATGAGAAATTATCAAAAAGAATTGGAAGAAGAAGTAGAAAAAAGAACTCTTGAGCTTAAAGAAGCATATAAAAAGATAAAAAGGGCATCTTTGGATACTATCTATAGATTGGCAAGGGCTGCAGAATATAAAGATGAGGATACAGGCGATCATATTCAAAGGGTAAGCCACTTTGCAGAAATTGTTGCAAGAAAGATGGGAATGGATGAGAATTTTTGTGAGAACATTTTATACTCTGCACCTATGCATGATATAGGAAAAATTGGAATTCCTGATCATATACTTTTAAAGCCTGGAAAATTAAATCCAGAAGAATGGGAGATTATGAAGAAACATACTATCATTGGAGCAAAAATATTAGAGGGATCTGATGTAGAGTTTATAAAAATGGCGGAGATTATAGCATTAACTCATCATGAAAGATGGGATGGAAAGGGATATCCCAAAGATCTTAAGGGAGAAGAGATTCCTCTTCCTGGAAGAATTACTGCTATAGCGGATGTTTTTGATGCCCTTTGCTCTAAAAGACCCTACAAACCTGCGTATCCTATAGATGAGGTTTTAAAAATTATAAAGGAAGAGGAGGGAAAACATTTTGATCCCAAGGTAGTTTCTGCTTTCTTTTCAGGAATTGATGAAATATTGGATATAAAAGAAAGATTCAAAAATGAAGGTGAAAGTTTACTATTAAAGATAATGAGAGGAGAAATTTGATTTTTTAATCGTATATCTTAAATACTATAATATTAAAAGACACATTTAAATAAGACTCGATAATGTAGGAAGTAAAAGTACAATAAGGGATTATTTTTCATATTGTACTTTAAATTTGTTTTGGTTTTACAAAAGGAATGAAAAATAGTGAAATTAATTCTGAGATTTAAGAAACATAACATTATTTAGTAATTAAAATTTATAAGGAGATTCTAATTGATAAATTTAACTTTGATAATTTACAGCTATTATTCCATTTTAATGAATATAAATCCTAAATAAATACCCCTCTTTTTCAAGAGATAACTTATTATTATCTTATTAAAGATTCTTATCTAAGCATTCTCAGAAAAATTTTTCTATGTACCCTTTATAAGATAGGCAAATATAGAATTTTCTTATAATAATAACCTTTTTGAAGATTAATTATACTATTGATTTATAGTTATAAAAAGAAATTTTGCTGGAAGGAATTTGTAGAAAATTTCTATCAACTTAAATAGGAGCTAAAAGGCTTAAATACCTCTCTTCAAAACCTATTTTATAAAATTTAGAAAGATAATGGTTTAATTTTTTGCTTATTGGATAAATTTAAAAAATTAAATAAATGCTTTCTTTAATTCTCTCCAGGAAATTATTCTTATTTTTTCTTCCTTTATTACTTTTCTTACCTCTTCATCTTTGAAGATTAAATATTCCCAGACCCTTTTTTCCCAGGTAGGATTTATTGCTTTTATCTCTTCACTCTCAATGGCAGGATGAATAACAATCTCTGATATTCCGGGTTTTAAATTTTTTAATAGATTGATAATCATGTTTTTAAAAGAAGAATAATCAGGACAGTTTGGAAGATCGTAAGGATAAAGGATAAGGTTATCAATTATAGGAATTCTTTTTTCTTTTGCCATTTCTACCAAATTCATATGTAATTTTAAAATATCATCTGGCATTTTTATAAGCATTTCGGGAGATAGTGTTCTTGGTAATCTAAAAGGAAGATTTCTTTCTTTACATATTTGGAAAACTATAGGAATAAAAGTTTTTCCTGAAAATCCATATAAACTTCCCATATGGGAATCAAGATGAGTAGGATTTATTCCAAGCTTAATAGCAAGGAGAATTTGATTTCTTATTTCTTCTTCTACTTCTTCGGGTTTTGCATTTTTCTCAAATTCTTCCACTGTTTCATAAAAATATCCATATTTATCTATTAAGGATTCTACAGTTTTATTTTTGGTCACAGGACCCCATTTATAGTTTTTCCATTCACTGGTAAAGGTTAAATGAACTCCTATATCAACCTCTGGATGAGATTTACAAAACTCTTCTACCTCTTTTATCCATGGGCATGGTGTCATGCAAGTTGCAGAGGAGATGACTTTCTCTTCTAAAAGTTGAAAGATAGCGACATTAACAGAATGGCATATTCCAAGATCATCAGCGTTGATGATTAAAAGCTTTTTATGTTTATGTAAAGAATCTTTTCCTTCCATAATCTCTCCATATTTTTATATACTGGAGCCTTATATCTAAGATATGATAAACAAAGTAAATTTATATATAATTTTACCACTTCCCTCTTTTTTTATGTAATATCTGATTCATCTTTATTCTTTTATTTCTTTATACTGGCTGTCTTTATATCTATTTACACGAACACTATCCAAAATTTTGAGAGTGTTCTAAAAATTCCTATATAAGAAAAGAAAAGACTAATCTCTTCCTCCTTTTTCATATTCCCTAATATACTCTCTATTCTATTGAATATCTTTTTATGCTTTGTCTCTTAATAAAATATTCACCATTAAGCTCTATACCTCCCTCTATAATCTCTTTTGCTATCTTTACTTCACTCTCATAGGCTTTCCTGTCTTAACTCCCATTACTATGTTCTTATTTATGTCCTTCCTTACGAATCTGTGATTGAGATTTGAGATATATGGGTGATTTCTTTATTCTTTCCTTTTGATTTTATAAAAAGAAGAGCTGTAAA
>JAPYWU010000177.1 GCA_028276205.1 Dictyoglomaceae bacterium
TTTTTAATACGGAGACAATAGGTCTCCAGGCAGGAGTTGTGTCTATTATGGCTTTCAATTTTTCAGGTGTTTCTTCTCCAAAATCCCCTGTCCAAAAAGCTGAAAGTTCTTTTGCAAAAATTCTTTTTTTTCATTCCTTGAGAATACAAAGATTTTGGAATTAGGATATAGAGCTTTTATCATTTTTAATACTAAATGGCCTGAGGCTCCAAATCCAGAAAGTCCTATGTTATCCCCATCTTTTATTTGGGCAAGCTTTAGGGATCTATAACCTACCGCTCCTGCACAAAGTAGGGGTGCAGATTCTTCATCTGAATAGTTATCTGGAATTTTATACGCAAAATCTTCTGATACTACAGTATATTCAGCGTATCCTCCATCCACATCTCTTCCAGTAGCTTTAAATTCATCACATAAATTTTCTTGTCCTGAAAGGCAAAATTTACATTTACCGCAAGAGGAGTTAATCCATGCAATGCCAACCCTATCTCCTATCTCAAATCTTTTTGCTTTTTTACCCTTTTTAACAACTCTTCCAACTATCTGATGTCCTAAGATAATAGGGAGTTTTGTAGGAGGGGTTCTTCCTTCAATAATATCCAGATCAGTTCTACATACTCCACAGGCAGAGACCTTTATTAAAATCTCCTTTTCCTTGGGTGAGGGAATAGGTAACTCTTCAAGCACTAAGGGCTCTTTACATTCCGAAAGATCACATATTCTTTTTAACACCATTGCCTTCATCTTCATGGTTTAATTACTCTCCTGAACTTTATTATATCTATTTTTAAGAAATAATAAAGCTATGATTATTCCTGATATTCCTATCACACTTAAAAGATAAAAAACATATAGATAGCTTCCCAAAATATCTCTTAACATACCAGAGATTGTAACTCCAATAATTGCCCCAAATCCGTATGCTGTGAATACAATTCCATAATTTTTACTATAATATCTCTCTCCGAATAAAATAATTGTAGAAGTGGGAGATATAGCAAGCCAAGCTCCAAGAATTAGCCATAACAAAGAAAAGGATATAACGTAAAGAGTTAAACTTTCTCCTCTTGAGATTATCATAAGTAATGATGCTATTAATACTAATACGTAAGATATAATAGCAGATTTCAAGGGTAAAAATTTGTCTGTAATCTAGCCAAATAGAGGTCTTCCAAAAGCATTAAAAATGGCAAAAAAGGATATAAGTTTTGCTGTAATTTTAGGATCTAATTTTACTAACTCTTCTCCAACAGGACTTGATATGCCTATTATCATTAAACCTATTAATGTTCCTATTAAATAACAGAGCCAGAGGCCATAAAATTTTGAATCTTTTTTAACATTTCTTTTGTAGATAGATCTGTTAAAGTTCTTTTTTGAGTAGAAGAAGTTTTTAATATCAAGTCTTCTGGTGGATATTTAAAGAAAAATCCTAATATTGAAATAAGTATAAAAAATACAGAACCCAAAATCTTAAAGGTGTTAAAAGGACCATATAAATCAATTAGATATCTTGCTAAAGGAGCTGTAATTAAAGGGGATAAGCCAAATCCTGAAATTACAAGCCCCATTGATAGTCCTCTTTTATCAGGAAACCATTTTGATATTACAGTAATAGGTACTCCGTAAACTATCCCAACTCCGCTACCTGCTATTATTCCATAGGTTATAGAAATGAGTCTTATATCTTTTAGAAAACCAGAAAGTATCCATCCCAAACCTACAATTATACCACCCAAAAAAATAATATATTTAGGTTTATATTTTTGTATAAAACTTCCTGAGATTGCCATAAACAATGAGAAGAAAAATAGAAAAAGCATATAAGGAATACCACTTTTGAGTAGCGTTGATATGAAGGAGAGACTCCAATGGTTTTCTGAAAACACTCCAAGAATATACTGTTCCTAAACACATGTAAATTATTATTCCCATAGGTATGTATACCCATCTTAATTTTTGATAGAATTTAGAGGAAATATTAGAATCTTTCATGAGAATACCTCCTTATGTGAATAATAATTTCTCAATAATTTTATCATAATCTTGACATATTTTTAGTCTTACTGTACTATTTAACTAGTACAGTAAGATATCATGAAAGGAGGTGGAGAATGGTTGATTTTGATGAGCGTATTCCTATTTATCTTCAGATTATGGATTTAATTAAGAAAAAAATAATTAAGGGTGATTTGAAAGGAGGAGATAAATTGCCATCAGTGAGGGAGTTAGCATTGGAATTAAAAGTAAATCCTAATACTGTTCAAAGAGTTTATCAGGAATTAGAAAGGGAAGGAATAATAGTTATTGTTAGAGGTACAGGTGCCTTTGTTGTCAGTGATGAAAAGAAACTTAAGGAGATTAAAGAAAGTTTAGCTGGTGAGAGAATAAAGAATTTTATAAAAGAGATGAAAGAAATTAATCTATCCAAGGAAGACTTGGATCTTCTGTTATCAAAATATTGGGAGGAGGTTAATTAAATGGGAGTTTTGGAGATTAAAGGTTTGTATAAATATTATGGAAAAAAGTGTGCCTTAAAAAATGTAAATTTGACTGGCGATTTTGGAGAAATCGTAGGACTTTTTGGACCCAATGGAAGTGGAAAAACTACCTTATTAAAGTTAATTGTAGGATTTTTAAGACCTTCTTCTGGAAGTATAAGAGTAGATGGTAAAGATATAGACCATAATACCAGAGCTATAGTTTCTTTTTTACCTGATAATAATTTACTTCCTTCATGGATGACGATTAAGGATGCCTTTAATTTTTATAAAGATTTTTTTCCAGGTTTTGAGGAGAAAAGGTTTAAGGATTTAATAGATTATTTTAATCTAAGTATGAATAGAAAAGTAAAAGAACTTTCTAAGGGTGAACAAGAAAAAGTATGTTTGAGCTTAACTATCTCAAGAAAAGCAAAAATCTATCTTTTAGATGAGCCTTTGGGAGGAATAGACCCAGCGTCCCGTGAGAGAATATTAACTGGTATTTTGAAAAACTATAGAGAGGATAGTTTAATGATAATTTCTACTCATCTTATAAGTGATGTGGAATCTATTGCAGATAGGGTTATATTTATTTCACAAGGAGAAATTTTATTAAATGAGAAGACTGAGAAGATAAGAGAAGAAAAGAAAATGTCTGTAGATGAATTATTTAGAAAAACATTCTAAAGGGGGTTATGGGCATGATAAATTTATTAAAATATGGGATTTTAGGGAAAAAGAAATATTACTTAACTCTTTTTCTTTCTACAATTGGAGTCTATATCATTCTTTTTATGGGACACTATTATTTTAAAAATATATCTCCTGAGTTTGCTTTTGCTATATCATTCTTATTTATGTTAGTATCTTTAATTTTAAATATTATTTTTAATATAATGAGTCTTAATACAGAGGATATTAGATATTTATATTACTCTGTTCCTATTAATCCTAAATATATCTATCTTCGTAGAATGCTTATGGGGTTATTTGAGACATTTTTTATTTTTCTCTTAAATATGCTTTTTGTGACTATGATTGTACAGTTTTTGAATCCAATATTTAAAGATCA
>JAPYWU010000119.1 GCA_028276205.1 Dictyoglomaceae bacterium
TTAACTATCGGTATTTTATATCCAATCTTGTTGTTAGTATTTTTTAGTTGATATGCCAAACTGGAAATTGGAGATATCTTATTCAGGAAAAGATTTTTATGGTTTTCAAAGATTAAAAGGTAGAAGAACGGTTCAAGGGGAGATAGAGAGAATATTGAGTTATTTGTTTAATGAGGAAATAAAAGTTGTTGGGGCTGGAAGAACTGATGCTGGTGTCCATGCATTAAGGCAAGTAATAAGTTTTAAATCTCTAAGAGAATGGGAGGAAGAAAAATTAAAATCTGTTTTGAATAAATTACTTCCTGCGGATATTGTAGTTAAAAGTGTGCGAAAAGTAGATGATGGTTTTCATGCAAGGTTTTCTGCTAAAAGAAGGTGGTATATGTATTTCATATATAATCATTCAGATAAAAATATTTTTTTAAATGACTTTTCTTGGTGGCTAAAAGAGCCCCTCGATAGGAATCTACTAATGAAGTCAGCAGTTATTATTAAAGGTAAGCATGATTTTGTGAATTTTGCAGTTAAAGAATCAGAAAAAAATACTATTATTGAAATTTATGAATCATTCTGGTATTTTAAAAAAGACTATCTTTTTTATTTTATATGTGCTCCATATTTTCTAAGAAAAATGGTAAGATTTTTGGTAGGTAGTATGGTTGAGATATCCTTAGGTAAAAAAAGTTTAGAGGTTTTTGAGAGTTATTTAATAAAGGAATATAAAGATAAATTTTCTGCCCCTGCTCCTTCTAATGGTTTATATTTATATAAAATAGATTATTGACATGTTTTGTAAATTTATATTAAAATGCAACGGGAAAGGAGGAATGTTTAAAAATGAAAACTTTTATGGCAAAAAAGGAAGAGGTAAAGAGAGAATGGTATGTGGTAGATGCTAAAGGAAAAGTCCTTGGAAGGCTTGCCTCAGAGATAGCTAAAATATTAAGGGGTAAGCATAAGCCTATTTTTACACCCCATGTGGATACAGGTGATTTTGTAATTGTAATTAATGCTAAGGATGTAGTTCTCACAGGAGATAAAGAAAATCAAAAAATCTATTTCTTCCATTCAGGATATCCAGGAGGACATAGATTAATTCCTGCTAAGGAATTAAAAGCTAAAAAGCCAGAGATGTTAATATATCTGGCTGTAAAAGGAATGTTACCTAAGGGTCCTTTGGGTAGAAAAATGTTGAAAAAATTAAAGATTTATCCTGGACCTGAGCATCCTCATCAAGCACAACAGCCAAAAGAACTGAATATATAAAACGGGAGGGATAAATGTTGGAATTTGCAAATCAGGAAGTAAAAGTAATCCATGAGGTAGGTGGCAGAAAAACAGCAAGAGCAAAGGTTTGGCTTCGCTTTCCAGGAGAAGGCAAAATAATAGTTAATGATAAACCAATGGAAGAATATTTTGGAGGAAGAATTTTCTTCCATAAAGTAGTACAAAAGCCTCTGGAACTTACTGGTATGAAAGATCAAATAGATATTATAGCTCAAACAATTGGTGGAGGAGTTAGTGCTCAAGCTCAAGCTCTTGCTCATGGAATATCAAAGGCTCTTGTTGCCTTAAAGGCTGATTGGAGAACTCTTCTTAAGAAAGAAGGACTTTTAAAGAGAGATCCAAGAGAGAAAGAAAGAAAGAAGTATGGTTTAAAGAGAGCACGAAGGGCACCTCAATACTCAAAACGTTAATATGGAAGAATTTATATGGATATTGGTTATCATATAGTCTCTTTGGCAAGGAAAGCTATTGAGACATATTTAAGGGAGGGGAGAGTAATTTCTCCTCCTCCTGAGTTACCATCTGAGCTTCTAAGAAAAAGAGCGGGTGTATTTGTATCTTTACATAAGAGACCTAACGGAGAACTTAGAGGATGTATTGGTACTATTTTGCCTACTACTCCAAATATAGCTGAAGAGATTATAAGAAATGCTATAAGTGCAGCTACCGAAGATCCTCGATTTCCTCCTGTTTCCTTAGATGAATTAGATGATATAGAAATTTCTGTAGATATTCTTTCCCCTTTGGAGGAAGTCAAAGATATTTCTGAACTTGATCCCAAAAAATATGGGATTGTAGTTCAGAAAGGATGGAGAAGAGGTGTATTACTTCCTGATTTAGAGGGTGTGGATACAGTAGAAGAACAGCTTAGTATTGCTCTTGCTAAGGCTGGGATATATCCTGATGAAGATTTTAAGATATATAGGTTCTTTGTTCAAAGATTTAAGGAATGATTAATGAGAGAGGCTCAATATTATCAAAAATTAGATCAAGAGAAAGTTCAATGTCTTTTATGTCCTCATAGATGTATAATTTATCCTAATAAAAGAGGACTCTGTGGTGTTAGAGAAAATAAAGAAGGCATCCTTGAAACTCTCATATATGGAAAAGTAAGTTCTATTGCCTTAGATCCTATTGAAAAAAAGCCTCTTTATCATTTTTATCCAGGAAGTTCAATTCTTTCTGTAGGCACAGCAGGTTGCAATTTTAAATGCCCTTTTTGCCAAAACTGGAGTATTTCTCAAGTTTTACCAGAGGAAATTTACTTAGAAGAGATTAATCCTGAAACTCTTGTTAATATCGCTTTGAAAAATAAATCCATAGGAATAGCTTATACATATAATGAGCCTTTCATATGGTATGAATATGTTTATGATGTTTCTAAACTTGCGAAAGAATATAATTTAAAAAATGTTTTAGTAACTAATGGATTTGTTGAGGAAGATCCTTTTTTAGAAATTGCCCCATACATAGATGCTATGAATATAGATATTAAGTCAATTAACCCTGATTTCTATCGAAAGCTTTGTAAAGGTGATTTAGAAAAAGTAAAAAGAATTATAGTCTTAGCTTTTGAAAAAGGAATTCATATTGAATTAACAAACTTAATTATAACTAATTATAATGATAAACAGGAAGAAATAATCAAATTAATTGAATGGGTAGCAGAAATTAGTAAAGATATTCCTTTACATTTTACTAGATATTTTCCAGCATATAAATTTATAGAGCCTCCTACTCCCATTGAAATAATTAATTTTGCATATGAGGAAGGAAGAAAAAGATTGAATTATGTATATACTGGAAATGTGTGGGATGTTAGGGGTAGTACCACATATTGTCCTTCTTGTGGTAGTGAGTTAATTGTAAGAGAAGGGTATTTTATACGAAAAAATCTTTTACGACAAAATAATAAATGTCCTTATTGTGGTTATGAGCTTCCTATATATGTAGGGGGTAATTTGTCATGAACCTTCTTAAAAATAAAAGAATCAGGAATTTTTTAATATTTTTATTCCTTTTTTTATGTTTTATAGGTTATAGTTATTATGATTGGTTAAAAGACTCTCCATGGAGAGAAAAATGGAGAAATATAGAAAAATATATAGGAAAAGAAATTACTCTAAAAGGTGAGGCTGTAAACCCTTATGGTATATGGGGAAGTATATATTCTGCATATTCTCTTACTTTTGAAAACTATCAAATTACGGTATTAAGTACTACTGGAATTCCTGCTGAAGGAGAAAAGTTGATTGTAACTGGTGAGGTAAGAAAAAATTTTGAAGTAGTTGGTTTTTGGCAAGGTAAAGAGGTAAATGAGAAATATGATATTGTTATCTTGGAAAAGGAGAGGAGTGAGATTAAGTGAGAGAATTTTTTGGTACTGATGGCATTAGAGGTATCGTCAATGAGGACTTAACTCCTGAACTTTCGTATAAATTAGCTAGAGCTCTTGTAGGTTATTTTAAAAATTCTCAAGGTAAGAAGGTTATTATTGCTCAGGATACGAGAAGATCATGTGATATGATAAAAAGTGCTTTGTCTGCAGGACTTACTTCAGGCGGTATAGATATATTAGATGCTGGAATATTGCCAACATCTTCTGTATCTTATTTAGTAAAAACCAGTCCAGATATTTTATTAGGTATTGTGATTTCAGCTTCCCATAATCCAGTGGAATATAACGGTATAAAGATTTTTGCTAATGATGGATTTAAGTTGCCTGATGAAGTAGAAGAGAAAATTGAAGAATACATAAAAGGATCTGATAATTATTACAGAGCATCTCCTTATGAAATAGGAAAAATATATCGATTTGATGAGGGGAAAGAAATATATAAAAATTATCTTAAACAGGTTGTGAACGAAGATTTTACTGGTATTAAAATTATGTTAGATTGTGCTAATGGATCTGCATCTCATGTAGCACCTGAAATTTATAGAGAATTAGGTGCAGAAGTCTACGCTTATAATACTATATATAACGGACTTAATATAAATAAAAATTGTGGGGCGGTATATCCAGAAATAGGTAAAACTCTCTTTTTAGAAAGTAAGGCTGATATAGGATTTACATATGATGGAGATGCAGACAGGGTTATAGGATTCTTTGAAGATCAAATTATTGATGGAGATAAAACCATAGGTATCCTTGCAGAATATTTTAAAAGGCAGGGAGTTTTAAAAAATAACATGGTAGTAGGTACGATCATGACCAATTATGGACTTGAAATGTATTTAGATAAAAAAAGTATTAAGCTTATTAGGACAAATGTTGGTGACAGATATGTACTTGAGACTATACTAAAACATAATTTAAATCTAGGTGGAGAAACTTCTGGCCATGTAATTCTTTTTGATTATTTACCTACAGGAGATGGTATACTCACTTCTCTCTTTTTAGTAAAAATTTTTAAGCATATGAAAGATGACTTTGTAAGAATATTAGAAGAAATAAAACTTTTGCCTCAAGTACATGATAAGATAAATATAAGTGGAATAAAACTTACCGAAGATGATGAGAAAAGAATAATGGATATTGCTAAGGAGGTGATAAAGGATAATAGTATAAGAATTATTATAAGAAGATCTGGAACGGAGCCAGTTTTAAGAATTACATTAGAAGGAGATGTCCCTAAAAAGGAATTAGAATGTTTTCTAAAAGATATTAGAGAGAAAATTTTAAATTATTTAAATATCTAAGCGCCAGGTCTTGCCTTTTAGGCA
>JAPYWU010000120.1 GCA_028276205.1 Dictyoglomaceae bacterium
GACAGAAAGGCCAGCTGAGGAGTATAAAAGATTAATAACATTTGTAAAGGATAGACCAGGACATGATAGGAGATATGCATTAAGTATTGAGAAGATAAGAAGGGAGCTTGGATGGAGGCCAAGTAGTAATTTTAAGGAATGTTTAAGAGAGACAATAAGGTGGTATAATTCGAAGTGATGGAAAATATGAATGTAATTGACTATATTATTGTAGGAGCAGGTTTTTCGGGAAGTGTGGTTGCAGAGAGAATAGCAAATGTACTAAATCGAAAAGTTTTAATAGTTGAAAAGCGAAATCATGTAGGTGGTAACTGTTATGATTATTTTAATGAAAATGGGATATTAATTCATAAATATGGACCTCATATATTTCATACAAATCTTAAGCATGTATGGGATTATATTTCACAATTTACCGAATGGTATTATTATCAACATAAAGTATTGGGATTAGTAGATGGAAAGAAAGTTTGTATACCTTTTAATCTTAATAGTCTTTATGATTTGTTTCCTCTTAAATTAGCAAATTTATTAGAAGAAAAGTTAGTTTTAAATTTTGGTTATGGAAAGAAAGTTTCAATTTTGAAATTAAGAAATGTGGAAGATAAAGATTTAAAGATGTTGTCAGATTATGTATACGAGAAGGTATTTTTGAATTATACGCAAAAGCAGTGGGGTATTAGACCAGAAGAACTTGATCCTTCTGTTATGGAGAGGGTGCCAATATATATTTCGAGAGATGATAGATATTTTCAAGATATATATCAAGGAATACCAAAGGAAGGATATTATAAAGTTTTTGAAAGGATGTTATCAAATCCTAATATAAAAATTCTATTAAATACAGATTTCAAAGAAGTTATAGAGATAGATTATGAAGAGAGAAAAATATATTTTTTAGGTAAAGAATTTAAAGGTAAACTGATATTTACAGGTCCTATAGATGAATTTTTTAATTATAAATATGGTAAACTTCCTTATAGATCTTTAAGATTTGAATATAAAACTATGGAAAAGGAATATTACCAAGAAGTAGCTGTAGTAAATTATCCAAATGAATATGAGTTTACAAGGATTACCGAATACAAACATATGACGGGACAAAAATCTTATAATACAACCATATCTATTGAGTATCCTCAAGAATATGATGAGAAAGATCCAGAGAAGAATATACCATTCTATCCGATACCGAAGAAAGAAAATGTGAAACTATATAAGAAATATGAAGAAAAAGCTAAAGAATTTAGTGATGTTATTTTCTTAGGTAGGCTTGGTGAGTATAGATATTATAATATGGATGAAGTGATAAATAAGGGATTAAAGATATTCAATTTATATAAATAAAAAATGGGAATTTTTATTAAAAAAAATACAAAAATATATGTCGTTTCTCCCGCCTTAGTAAAAACTGGTGGTCCAGAATTGCTTCATCAGTTTGCTTTTAATCTAAGAAATAAATTAAATATTGAAGCTTACATGTATTATATCCCTAATAATATTTCTGATCCTGTAAATAATGAGTATAAAGAATATAATATTCCATTTGTTAGAGAAATAGAAGATAATCCAGAAAATATTATTATTGTGCCAGAAGTATATAGTTATGTGAAATTTCTAAAAAATTTTAAAAATATAAGAAAGATATTATGGTGGTTAAGTGTTGATAATTTTTATATAAGTCTATTTTTTGAGGAAAAATATATTTATCAGATTGTTTTGAGAATTATAAATAAATTATTTAAAGTATTAACAAAACAACCATTATTTGACATTCCTCAGCTTATAATGAAATACTATAATAATAAGGATTTTACTTATGTATACAATTTTTTAAAGGATATAAATTTACATTTGGTACAATCAAAATACGCTGAAAATCACCTTAGAAAATTAGGTATAATTAATATTGATTATCTTTCAGACTATCTTAATACCAATTTTTTATTACAAGATTTTGATATTGATAAAAAAGAAAATATTGTTTTATATAATCCATCTAAGGGCTATTATTTTACCTATAAAATAATAAAGAATGCTCCTAATTTGAAATTTATTCCTATTAAAAATCTTTCAAGAAATGAGGTTATAGAATTGCTAAAAAAATCTAAGGTTTATATTGATTTTGGGAATCATCCTGGTAAAGATAGATTACCTCGAGAAGCTGCAATTTTAGGTTGTTGCGTAATTACAGGGAAAAGAGGTTCTGCTGCTTTTTTTGAGGATGTCCCAATACCTTATGAGTATAAGTTTGAAGATAGAATAGAAAATATACCTAAAATTATAAAGAAAATAGAAGAGTGTTTGGAAAAATATGAGGAGAAATATAAAGATTTTGATTATTACAGATCAGTAATAAAAAATGAACCAAAGAAATTTGAGGAAGATTTAAAGAAAATATTTATAAAATTATAAAATGGATTTTAGATTTTCAGTAATTATTCTTAACTGGAATGGCTGGAAAGATACTATTGAATGTTTGGAATCGCTTTATCAAATGACTTATCCCATCTATGATGTTATATTAGTAGATAATGGATCAGTTGATTGCTCTGTAGAGAAAATAAAGGAATATTGTCAAGGAAAGATAAAAATTAATTCTAAGTTAATTAAATATAATCCTAATAATAAACCTATAAAGGTTTTAGAATATACAGAAAAAGAGGCTGAACTTATAGAAGATAAAGAAGAAAAATTTCCTATTACTTTTAAAAACAAATTAATTTTAATAAAGGCTAATGAAAATTATGGATTTGATAAAGGGAATAATATAGGTATAATGTTTGCTATAAAAAGATTTAATCCTGATTATATCTTGATTTTGAACAATGATGTGGTGGTAGATAAGAATCTTTTAGCAAATTTGGTAAAGATGGCAGGAAAAGATGTGGGTTTAATTCAACCCCAAATTTATAATTACTATGATCTTTCAATAGATAATTTAGGCTTTTCTTGTGATGTTATAGGTAATACAAGATCTATAAAAAATTTAAAAAGGAGTAAACTTTTTTATTTAAGTGGTGCATGTCTTCTAATAAGCAAAGATTTAATTTTAGAGATTAATAAAGATGGAAAATTATTTGATGAAAAATTGTTTGCATATTTTGAAGATGCAGATTTGTCCTGGCAAGCAAGGTTATTAGGATATGATATTAAAGTTTGTTTAGATGCAATATGTTATCATAAGGGGTCGCAGACTACTAAAAAGTTTAATCTAAATACATTTTATTTGGACTATAGAAATAAACTTAGAGTTTTAATTAAAAATTATTCATTAATTAATATTATTATGTTTTTACCTTTAAGTATATTAATAAAGTTTCTTACTGTTTCATTTAAGACAGCTTCCTCCTTTAATTCTGGATATTTTAGATCTTATATAAATGCGTTAGTTTGGAATATAAGAGAGTTTAGAGATACTATAAAGCAAAGAGTAGTAATACAGAGTAAGAGAAAAGTTGGGGAGAGAGAAATAATAAAGCATATGGAATTAATTCCTTTTCTCTATTTAAAGAATTATGGGTAAATACATGAATATTTATTTTTTATATTACACTCCTCCCCCATCCCATAAAGGTTTGGCTGATGTTATAGGTGCTGTAGATTTAGATATATTAAGCAATAAAAATAGCATTCTTAAAAGAATCTTTTCATATTTAAATTATACTTTTAATTCATCATCAGATGATATTTTATTATGTGAAGGAACTTTTTTAATACCATCATTATTTAAACTTCTTCCTATCAAAAGATTTAAGAAGACTATAATTAATATTTCAGCAGATCCTAAATTATTTTATATAAAAATAAAAAGAATGAATTTTTTAGAAAGATTTTTGCATCTGTTAGCAATATCTAAGGTAGATTTGTTCATTTGTATAGGTGACATGGAAAAAGATATTTTAAAGGAGATATATCCTAATGCTAAATATATAGTTGCTTATCCTTTTATTGATGAAGAAAGATATAAGTACCTTTTAAACATACCTGTAAAAAATAAATTTAATCATAATATATTATTCATAGGAAATGGACCAGATTACTTTTATAAAGGCTTAGATCTTTTGGTGGGAGCTTTTAAAATTGTAAAAAAAGAATTTGAGGATTCTCAGCTTTTCATTTTAGGAAATTGGGATAAAGAAATTATATATAGATTCAGTTATGAAGGAATAAATTTTGTTGGTTTTTCTGATATTTACGAATATATTCAAAAATCATCTCTTTATGTACATTTAGGAAGAGGAGAAGTTTTTTCAATTAGCACTTTAGAATCTTTATTGGGTGGAATTCCTTCAATAGTTTCAGAATATACTGGAGCTAAAGAAGTTGTAAGAGAATTAAGGGAAGATTTTGTTTTACCTTTGGATTCAAAAAAGGTAGCTGAAAAAATAATAGAATATTTCAACTTACCTAAGGATGAAAAGATCATCTTATCTTTGAAAGCTAAGGAGTTAGGTAAAAGATTTAAAAAGGAAATAGTTTTAGAGGATTTTATGAAGAAATGGAATAATTATTTTAAATTTAAACTTTAAATTAGTTATATAAATCCTTATATTTTTCTATAATATAGTTGTGATTAAACTCTACATTTCCTATAAAAAGTTCTAAAAATAGTGCTTTCAATAGATCATTAATATAAAATTTTCCATAGTTAATTATAAATTTTGCGATAGATTCGAAAAATAGAGGTATATATGTGAGGGGTTTTCCATGTTTTTTAAAAAATCTTATTTCATTTCTCATTCCATATAGTTTTTTCCATTTAGGTATTTTATTATTAGGAGAGGTTTTATGATAAATAATACTTTCAGTAATTAAATAACCGGGTCCATAAAATCTAAAAAGTCTATATGTATAATCAGTATCATCATATAAGATAAAAAAACTTGTATCAATAGACCCCACTCTTTTAACTGCTTCTTTCTTTAAGAGAGGTCCTACAAAAGAGTTAGCTTCAATCTTATATATAGGTTTAATTATTTCATCGCTTTTAATATATTTTT
>JAPYWU010000140.1 GCA_028276205.1 Dictyoglomaceae bacterium
CCATTATATAACTTAGGCAATGGCGCCTTAAAGAAAATAAGGAGGGGGAGTGAAATTTGCTGGGAGGTGTCAAGATGCGTAAGTTTTTGATTCTCTTTTTATGTTTAATGTTATTTGTTAATTTTGCTAATTCCCAAACTCCAAAAAGGGGTGGAACCTTAGTTTTTGGAAGAGGTGGAGACTCTGTTAAATTGGATCCTATTAATGTTACTGATGGTGAATCTCTAAGAGTTACACATCAAATATTTGATACTCTTGTTAAATACAAGCCAGAAAATACAGAGATTTTACCAAATCTTGCAATTAAATGGACAGTATCAAAGGATCAAAAAACATGGACTTTTACTTTGAGAAAAAATGTGAAATTCCATGATGGTACTGATTTTGATGCTTATGCGGTCAAATTTAATTTTGATCGATGGATGGATCCTAAGAATCCTTATCATGTTGGTGGTGAATTTGAATATTGGGGATATATGTTTGGTGGATTTCCTGGGATTGTAAAATCAGTCTCTGTTGTTGATAAATATACAGTAAAAGTTATTTTAACAAAACCTTTAGCTCCATTTCTTTCTAACCTTGCTATGCCTTGTTTTGCTATTGCAAGCCCAACAGCAATAAAGAAATATAAGGAAGATTTCTTTAAAAATCCTGTAGGTACTGGTCCTTTTAAATTTGTTTCTTGGAGTAAAGGAGATAAAATAGTCCTTGAAGCAAATAAAAATTACTGGGATGGAGCTCCTTATCTTGATAAAATTATTTTTAGGTCTATACCAGATAATTCCGCAAGATTTATGGAATTAGAAGCTGGTACGGTGGATATTATTGATGGTTTGAATCCAGAGGATGTAGAAAGGGTTAGACAAAATAAAAATTTACAACTTTTTGTAAGACCAAGCTTAAATGTTGGATATCTTGCTATGAATATGGATAAAAAACCTTTTGATGATTTAAGAGTAAGACTTGCTATAAATTATGCAATTGACAAGAAAGCAATTGTAGATGCTTTTTATCCAAAAGGCTTAGCAATCGTGGCGAAGAATCCTATACCTCCTACCTTATGGGGATACAATGATAAAATACAAGATTATCCATATGATCCAGAAAAAGCTAAGAAGTTATTAGCTGAAGCAGGATATCCTAATGGATTTAAAACCACACTATGGGCTATGCCAGTAAGTAGGCCATATAATCCTCAGCCAATGAAAATAGCAGAGGCTGTGCAAAGTTATTTAAAAGCTGTAGGTATTGATGCAGAAATAGTTACTTATGATTGGGGTACTTATTTACAAAAAACAGAAAATGGAGAACATGACATGGCTTTCTTAGGATGGACAGGAGATAATGGAGACCCAGATAACTTCTTCTATGTTTTATTAGATAAAGATAATGCTGTAAAAGGTAGTGCTGGAAATATTGCCTTTTATAGATCTGATGAGTTGCACGAGATACTTATAAAGGCACAGACTATAGCTGACCAAAAAGAAAGGGCTAAATTATATGAAAAGGCATGTGAAATAGTACATAGAGATGCTCCATGGGTAATAATAGCTCATACTATGCCACCGCTTGCAGGAAAGAAGAATGTAAAAAATTATATTCCACATCCAACTGGTAGTGAACCTTTGTATCGTGTGTGGAAAGAATAATAAATATAAAGGGGAGAGGAGAAAACTCCTCTCCCTATGTAATATACATTTTAAATAATTAGTGGAATAATTAGGGGATAGAATGAAAAAGTACATAATAAGAAGACTATTACTCTTAATCCCGATATTAATTGGAGTTTCCTTTTTTGCTTTCATATTTATTAGATTAATTCCTGGAGATCCTGCAAGAGTTATGTTAGGGGAGAGGGCTACTGCAGAAGAAATTGATAGAATTAGAAAAGAACTTGGGCTTGATAAGCCCATAATTTTACAATATCTAATTTTCTTAGGTAATGCTATAAAGGGAGATTTGGGAAGATCTATAATAACAAGAGAAAAAGTTATTTCTGAAATTATGCAAAGGTTTCCTGCTACCATTGAATTGACCCTTTTTGCAATGTTAATAGCAAGTTCATTAGGGATATTTTTAGGAGTATTGGCTTCCATTAAACCAGGATCATTAATAGATACTATGGTCATGTTTTTTGCTTTAATAGGTGTTTCTATGCCAATATTTTGGCTTGGTTTAATGTTAATTTGGTTTGGATCTTTGGTTCTTGGTTGGTTTCCACCGTCGGGAAGATTAGATATTAGTATTGATTTAAAGGTGATAACAAATTTTTATTTAATTGATAGCTTATTAACGTTTAACTTCAAAGCATTTATAGATACATTGTATCATCTAATCCTTCCGGGTTTTGCTTTATCCACTGTTCCTATGGCAACAATTGCAAGAATGACAAGATCAAGTATGTTAGAAGTTTTAAACCAAGAATATATATTAGCTGAATATGCAAAAGGGTTACCTAAGAAGAAGATAATTATGAAATCTGCTTTAAGAAATGCTTTAATTCCAATAATAACTATAATAGGTCTTGAATTTGGATTTCTTCTTGGAGGAGCAATAATGACTGAGACGATTTTTTCGTGGCCAGGAATGGGAAGGTTAGTTTATGACGCTATAATGTCAAGGGATTATCCATTGATTCAAGGTTGTATTTTACTGTCTTCTTTGTTATTTGTATTTATAAATCTTATTGTTGACATTTTATATGCATTTATAGATCCTAGGATTAGATATGAATAGGAGGGTAGACCTTTGGAGAGGAATTATAATCGTGGCTTACGGAGAAGATCGTTAAGAAAATTTAAAAGGCATAAGACAGGAATAATTGGAGGATTAATATTACTTATTTATATTATTACAGCTGTTTTTGCTCCATATATTTCAAAATTTGATCCTATTGCTCAAAATTTATCTGAAAGATTACAGCCACCCTCATGGAAGCATCTATTAGGTACCGATTATGCTGGAAGAGATATTTTTAGTAGGATCATATATGGAACAAGAATATCTCTGACTATTGGATTTGTATCTGTATCGTTAGCTTTAATATTTGGGACAATTTTAGGTGTTACATCTGGTTATTTTGGGGGATGGTGGGATATTCTGATTATGAGAATCATAGATATAATGCTTGCTTTTCCAACTATTCTTCTTGCTATTGGTATTGTGGCAATTTTAGGCCCAAAACTTGAAAATGCAATGATAGCTGTAGGTATTGTTTCAATTCCACAATTTGCAAGAGTAGTTAGAGCGACAACTCTATCTATAAAAGAGAAAGACTATATAAATTCTGCAAAGGCTTTAGGAGTAGGAGAAATTAGAATAATTGTTAGACATATTCTTCCTAATGTATTAGCTCCAATTATTGTACAAGCTACCTTAGGAATAGCTTCTGCTATATTAGAAGCTGCAGGTCTTTCTTTTTTGGGGTTGGGTGCAAGACCACCTATTCCAGAATGGGGAGCTATGTTAAGTGAATCAAGGCAATATTTAAGATCAGCACCATGGACTGTAGTCTTTCCTGGTCTTGCCATAATGTTTCTTGTTCTTGCTTTTAATTTATTTGGAGATGCATTAAGGGATATATTTGATCCACGATCTTATAAATAGAAAGGAGGGATTATTTTATGGGTTATAAGGAGATACCCATCGGAATTCAAAAAAGAATAGCCCTTATTGCCCATGATAATAAGAAACAAGAATTATTAGAATGGGCAAGATTTAATCAAGGAACATTATCGAAGCATATATTATATGCTACAGGTACAACAGGAGAAATTTTAGAAAAAGAATTAGGTTTAAAGATTATAAGATTTTTTAGCGGGCCTTTAGGGGGTGATCAACAGATTGGAGCAAAGATTGCAGAAGGTGAAATTGATTTTCTTATTTTTTTCTGGGACCCTTTAGAACCTTTACCTCATGATCCTGATGTTAAAGCTCTATTGAGAATAGCAGTAGTATGGAATATTCCAATAGCTTCTAATAGATCTACTGCTGATTTTTTAATTTCATCTCCGCTTATGGATAGAGAATATAAAAGATTAGTTCCTGATTATACACATTATCTTACTAGAAAAATATAAAAAGTTTTAAAATCCAAAAAAAATCTTGAAAGAATATATATAAAAACATTTTCTTTTACTATCTTCAAGTGAGCATGTTCTTAAAATTAAAAGCCAAAATTAAAAAGTTCTTATTATGTAGTTACTTTCTTTATTCTCTCCTTTTGATTGCATAAAAAGAAGAGCTGTAAAGATAATATCATCTTTATATTTCTTTGGCCTTCCCCTCTTT
>JAPYWU010000121.1 GCA_028276205.1 Dictyoglomaceae bacterium
AGATCAGAGCATAAAGTTATAACCTCTGGAGACACTGCTTCTTCAGAAGGCCACATTCCTATAGGTTCTTTTGAAAAAATTTTTTTATAATATTCTCTTCCTAAAATTATTTGAGTCTTTGCATCTTCAGGATAAGAAAAGGCAAAGGAAGGTAAAGGTAAATCTGGAGTAGATATCTTGGCATTTTCAGTACTTACAAGAAGGGGTAATATGGGATGAAAAAAGGGAGAGAAAATTATTTCTATCTGACCTGAATCTTGCATCTCTTTATAAAGAGAAAATAAATTTTTAATTATGTAAAACTGTTTCTCAATAACTTTTGTTTTTTCCTCTTCACTAAAAAATCTCCCTTTTTTACATAGTTCTCTTAAAAATTCATCCTTTTCTCTAAATTCAGGATCAAACCAAGCCAGATTATATAAAACCTGCAAATCTAAATAATCCTGATTAGAATAATCTTCATTTTCTAACTTTTTATCATACAATTCTTTAAACCTATCAAAAATAAACCCCATTTTCTCTTTATTAAGTAGAAAAAAGTTGTCTTTAATAAACTTTCTTTCATCTTCATCTAAATCATCCACTCTTTTCAGAGTATTTTTAAGCCAAAGATCTGTAGTTGTACCATTTAAATATTCTTCTATCTGCATTAGCAGGCTTGGAACCAAATTAAATGTTTGCTTAATTTTGGGAAAATTTTTCAAAATGGACACCATATTGTAATAATTTTTAATCGCATGAAGCCTTACCCATGGAAAAAGGGAGAGATTATTAAAAGTATCTTTATAATAGGGTTGATGCATGTGCCATACAAAAGCTACATACAACTTATTTTCATCCATTATATGTACCTCCACATATTAATACGTGTTAAAATTCAAGTGTATCATATCATTATATCCTTTTATCATCAAGTAATTGACGATTATTAGGTTAAGTGTTATAACAAAGAAAAAAAGAAGGGAGGGAGAGAACAAATCTGTATGAGTAGTAAGAATGAAGACGTAATTCCGAGATGTAACCTTTTAACAACAATACAAAAGAAAGGAGATAAGATATCATGGAAAAAAGAAAGTTCTCTCCCTTATGTAAAGGAGGCCAGAGAAAATGCCCAGGCTAATCTGGTCTCCAGTAAAATATCGGAAGTTTTCTATTGGAGACATAATAATACTTCTCTTTATAGGAAGTATTATTTATTCCATTGCAACCTTAAATACTATTTATTCAAAACCCACCCAACAAATAGATCTTGATTTATCTCCTCTAAAACTTCCCCTTTATGCTATCCTTTCTCTTATAAGAATGATCTTCGCCTATATTATTTCTTTAATCTTTACCATTGTATATGCTTATGCTGCAGCATATAAGAAAAATCTGGAAAAAATACTAATTCCTCTTCTTGACATTTTCCAATCTATACCTGTTTTGTCCTTTTTACCACCAGTATTTATGGCAGTAATATCTCTTTTTCCTGGTTCCAAAATTGGATTAGAGATCACATCCATCATATTAATATTTACAGGTCAGGTATGGAACATGGTATTTAGTTTTTATCAATCCCTAATCTCTATACCTCGTGATCTTAGAGAAGCAGCTAAGCTTTTAAAGCTAAATCCTTGGCAAAGATTTTGGAATTTAGAATTACCATATGCTGCTATAGGCCTTATATGGAACAGTATGATGTCGTGGGCTGGAGGTTGGTTTTTCCTTATGGCTTGTGAAATGTTTACATTAACAAATCAAAATTTTGTATTACCAGGTATTGGCTCTTATTTATCATTTTCAGCTATAAAAGGAGATTTAACAAAAATATTCTACGGTTTATTCACCTTAATTATTGTGATCATACTTTTAGATCAATTAGTATGGAGACCTCTTCTTGCATGGGGACAAAAATTCAAAATTGAATTTATTCAAGATGAAGAAACTTATGAATCAAGAGTATTATTATGGTATCGACGTTCAAGAATATTTGAATTTATAAAAAACCATATTTCTGATCCTTTAAAAGAGAGATTAAATCAATTTTTTGTAAGATATTATACGGAAAAAGTTCTAAAAACCCAAAATACACCTATATTACCAAAAATATTCAATATTATTGTATCTACCTTTATCGGATTATTAATATTAAGAGGAGCCTTTGGACTATTAAATCTATTAATTAAATTACCTATAAGTGCTTGGATCGAAATTATCAACGCCGGAATCTTAACTCTTTTAAGAGTATCTTTAGCGGTTATTATTGCCTTATTATGGACTTTACCTTTAGGTGTAAAAATTGGAATGAATCCAAAACTTTCTAAAATATTTCAACCAATAGTACAAATTGTTGCTTCCATTCCTGCCACAGCCATATTTCCCGTTATTGTTATGTATCTTTTAAATCTTCCAGGAGGGTTAAATTTAGCGAGTATTATTTTAATGTTATTAGGTACTCAATGGTATTTACTTTTTAATATCATTGCAGGAGGTATGTCTATTCCAAAAGATCTTATTGAAGTTGCCAAACTTCTTAAACTTAATAGAAAAGAACAATGGAAAATACTTATATTACCTTCCATATTACCCTACTTGGTAACTGGCGGTATCACAGCAATGGGAGGAGCATTTAACGCAAGTATAGTTTCTGAATATATAGAATTCCAAAATAAGGTGATAAAGATAAAGGGTCTTGGGGCCTTGATAACTGAAGCATCAAGTACAGGAAATAATGCTCTTCTTGCTGGAAGTACTATAACTATGGCTATCATGGTGGTAACTATAAACCGTTTATTCTGGAAAAGATTATTTAAGAAATCAGAAGAATTACTATCATAATCATAAGGAGGCATTAAGATTATGGAACTTCTTAAATTAGAAAATATAACTGTAAGCTTTACCTTTCCAGAGGGCACTGTCACAGTATTAGATAACATTAATTTTACAGTTAACGAGAGAGATTTTTTAGCCCTTTTAGGACCTTCGGGATCTGGAAAATCAACCTTACTTAGGATCATAGCAGGGCTTATAAAACCTAATAAAGGAAAGGTATATTTTAAGGGTGAAGAAATAAAGGATATAAATCCTGGAGTAGCAATGGTCTTCCAAAATTTTGCTCTATTTCCATGGCTTACTGTCTTAGAAAATGTAGAATTAGGACTAAAGGCTAAAGGTCTACCTCCTGAAGAAAGAAGGAAAAAAGCTACAGAAGCAATAGATTTAATAGGCCTTGATGGATTTGAGAATGCATATCCTAAAGAGCTTTCTGGAGGAATGAGACAGAGAGTAGGATTTGCAAGGGCTTTAGTAATGGAACCCGATATTCTACTCTTAGATGAGCCTTTCTCTGCTTTAGATGTATTAACAGCAGAAAACTTAAGAAATGACCTTATTGAATTATGGATCGAAAAAAGAATTCCAACTAAAGCTATAATTTTAGTTACTCATAGTATCGAAGAGGCTGTTTATATGGCAGACAGAATTATATTATTAAGCAAAGATCCAGGAAGGATGATTAAAGAAATTAGAATAGATTTACCTCATTGGAGAGATAAAAAATCTCAAGAGTTTTTAGAAATAGTTGATGAGATCTATAGTACTTTAACAGGTAAACCATTAGAAAAGATCCTATGGAAAGAGAAAAGACATATTCAAATTCCTGAAGCAAGTGTAGGATCTATAACAGGATTAGTAGAACTTGTTAATGATTTAGAAGGAAAAGCGGATATATACAAATTGGGAGAAGAACTTCTCATGGACGTTGAAGATTTGTTACCTATTGTAGAAGCTTGCGAACTTTTAGGTTTTGCTGAGGTTAAAGAGGGTGATTTGATACTTACTGAAGCTGGTAAAAAATTTGCAGAGGCAGATGTATTAGAGAGAAAAGAGATTTTTAAAACTTTAGCAATTGAAAAAGTTCCATTCCTTAAGCAGATAGTCAAAGTTCTTCAATCAAAATCAAATCATAAGGTTCCACGGGCTTTCTTTTTAGATTTATTAAGGAAAAATCTTACTCCAAAAGAGGCAGAAAGACAATTAGATACACTGATAGATTGGGGCCGATATGCAGAACTCTTTGAATATGATGATGATAAGGACGAACTCTATTTACCTGAAACATCAGAGTTAATTAATCTTTATTCTGAAGCCTAATTTGTGTTAAAATAGAAAGTGGGAGGGTAGAATTTTGGAAACTGTTGTTATAAGTAGGATAAGAATATTAACCTTTCTATTAACTTATACGTATGTTATTTCCAATGTTTTTTTTGAAAGCTTATTACAATATCTTGTAATATTATCTTCCATATTTTATAGTCTTATCCTTTACTACCTATCATCTCGAAATAAAATAAATGAAACTTTTATCATCTCAGTTTTAGATGAGATCTTTATTCTTATCTACCTATTTACCTTTAAGACTTTTATCTCTAAATTTCTGTTTCTCATATATCTTCCTGTAATAAAAGAGGTACTTTTTAGAAGAGATAAAGAAGCATATCTATTAGGATTTCTATGTAATATCATAATTATTCTCTATTCTCTCCAAAATAACCAATTTTTATCTCCCACCATATCCTTTTCTCTTCTTCCTTTTTCCTTTCTTATTCCTTATCTTTCTCTCCATTATACTAAGGAAAAACCAGGAGGTTAGAAATTTGAAAAAAGGAAAGTTTTTTTTAATTCTTTTTCTTCTTCTCATATGGATTATATCAATTTCCATTCCTGCCCAAGAGTCAGTCTACTTAATACCTATTAAAGGAACTATTGAATTAGGCCTTTCTTCTTTTGTAGAAAGAAGTATTAGAGAACATCCTAATGCAAAAGCTTTTATATTTGAAATAGATACCTTTGGTGGAAGGGTAGATGCAGCTACAAAGATTAGAGATGCTATCCTTAATACTCCCATAACTACCATTGCCTTTATAAAAGATAGAGCCTGGTCTGCAGGTGCCTTGATAGCTCTTGCATGTGAAAAAATCGCCATATCTCCGTCTGGAAGTAT
>JAPYWU010000122.1 GCA_028276205.1 Dictyoglomaceae bacterium
GCCTTTAATAATTCTTTTTTCTTTTCTTCTGTTAATTCTATTTCTTTACCATTTAGAAAATAAAACTTACTTCTTCTTAAAATTTCCTCACCAGCTCCTTTTACCGCTAGAAAATATGAATTATCTAATCTATAGAGAACACTCACTCTCTTCCTTTGAGAATTGAACGGAATTTCATCTATTTTTTCATAATAATTTAAGGGATAAAGCTTTAAATAATGATTATATATTGCCACATCTAAAGGATCACCTAAAAAACTTCCATCATCTTTTCTCTTAACATCACTTGCTAAAACAGCAGTAAAAAGAAGCTTTTTAATATAATCTTTTTCCTTTTCAAAATCTTCTTTTTTAATTATCTTCCCGTCTGGTAACATCACAGACACAAGATCCATTTTGTTTTCTGTTAAAGTACCTGTTTTATCAGTACAAATAACAGATGTAGCTCCTAAAGCTTCAACTGCAGAAAGTCTCCTCACAATAGCTTTGTTTCTTGCCATCTCTTGTACTCCTAAGGCAAGAAGTATAGTAATAACTGTAGGAAGACCTTCAGGAATAGCTGCAACTGCTAAGCTTACAGACGTAAAAAACATTTCAAAGGCATTTCTTCCTTGAATAACTCCTACAATAAAAACTAAAAATATAATAGCAAGAATTACATAAGTTAACTGTTTTCCAAGCTTTTCTAATTCTTTTTGAAGAGGAGTCTTTTCTTCTTCTATCTCAGATAGCATACGAGCAATATTTCCAAGAGCTGTATTTAAGCCTGTCCCTACTACAACACCCTTTCCTTTACCAGAAACTACAGTGGTTCCTTTAAATCCCATATTAAGTTGATCACCTAAAGTAATGTCATCATCTGTTATAAAATCTGCATCTTTTGTTACTGCTACTGATTCACCAGTTAAAATAGATTCATCAACTTGAAGATTTGAAGTTTCAATCCATCTAAGATCTGCTGGTATTTTCTCTCCTTCTTCTACAAGAGCTATATCCCCTGGTACTAATTCCTCTATTTTAATTTCTTTAATCTTTCCACCCCTTATAACTTTTACTTTAGGAGTTATATAGGATTTCAAAGAAGCAAGAGTCTGCTCAGCTTTAAACTCTTGAAAAGCACCTAAAAAAGCATTTATAAGTACAATAATCAAAATGGCTATTGCATCCTTCGTCTCTCCCAAAGCAAAGGAAATAAATGTGGCAATAAGAAGTACAATAGTAAGAAATTCCTTAAACTGTCTTAATAAGATATTTATAAAACTTTCAGGAGGTTTTTCAGGGATAGCATTTTTACCATATTGCTCCAACCTTTTTCTTGCTTCTTCCTCAGACAGTCCCGTATCCAGACTTACTTCTAATCTCTTTAATACTTCTTCCTTAGACATTTTATACCACATGAGTATTCCTCCATCTTTATATAATCCAAAAGCTAAATATCTACATTAAAGAAATATTTTTTCCATCCCTCGTTTTTTTCTTCCTCTAAATATTTAGCCAATCTAAAATAATAAACATGTTTAGGGGCTTTGGGTTCTTTCAAAAGTCTCATATTAGCCTCTTCAAGAGTCCTATCTCCCTTCTTATGATTACATTCCTTACATGCAGTTACTAAATTTTCCCAAACAGATTTTCCACCCAGCCTTTTAGGCACTACATGATCTATTGTTAACTCTCCTCCCTTTTTACCACAATATTGACATGTATAATTATCTCTCAAAAATATTCCTTTTCTGGAAAGCTTAAGTTCTAATCTTGGTCTTTTTACATAGTACAGGAGTCTTATCACTGATGGTACTTCAAGTTCTAAAGTTGCACTTCTTACAACGCCACTATTTGTTTCAACAGTCTCAGCCTTCTTTTGTAAAATAAGGCTAATTGCCCTCTTAACTTTACATACGTCCAAGGGTTCATAATTACTATTTAATACCAATACCATTTCATCCAAAAGATCTTCCATGAAAAATCACCAATTAGATTATAACATAATTTGTTTAGTAAGCACCCTTTCCCAAAAAAACAGCAGGAATAGTTTTAAGGATTATCTTTATATCTAAAAGAAGACTCCAATTTTGTATATAATAAAGATCCAATGCTATTCTTCTTGCATAATCCAAATCACTTCTACCACTAACCTGCCAAAGTCCTGTTAAACCAGGCTTTACTCTAAGTACTTCATCTTTATACTCACCATATTTTTCCAGCTCTTTAAAGGTTACCGGTCTTGGACCTACAATACTCATTTCTCCTTTCAAAATATTAAAAATCTGTGGAATCTCATCTAAACTAAACTTTCTCAAAAACTTACCTATTCGTGTTACCCTTGGATCATTTTTAAGCTTAAATTCCTTTTCAAACTCCTTCTTTATTTCTGGATATTTATCTAAGATCTTATCTGCATCCTTATACATTGTCCTAAATTTCCACAAATAAAATGGCTTACCATATCTACCCACTCTCAGATGTTTATAAAAGATGGGACCCTCTGAATCCAATTTTATAAGAATGGCAATTATTATAAAAAGGGGAGAAAATAAAATTAGTCCTATGGTTCCTAATACTATATCTATAATCTCTTTTATATATCCTTGAAATCCTTCTAAATTAGAGATTTCAAGCTCCATAACAGGAATGCCACTAATCTCATCAAAAGATATCCTCTTACTAAAAAAGAGATAACTTTCTGGCACCATTTTTATATAAACCCCTTTTTTCCTTTTCAGAGATATCAATTTTAAAACCTCACCATCACTGATCCTTTTAGTCACTAATATCTCATTAATATTATTTTTAGAAACTAATTCATCAATATTATCTATATCTTCAATTACATCTATAACTTTATAATTTAAATAAGGATTTTGCTCCCAAAAAGATTTAATTACTTCTGACACTTCATTTCTCCCCACTATAATTATTTTATTAGCAATTTTGCCAATAATAGATATTTTTAAAAGAAAAAGAATTATCCTTGTAAAAAAGGTCAATAATATTGCTACTCCCCAAGTTAATATAAAAACTAACCTTGAATAAGAAAAATCACGATAAAAGAAGGATAAAGACGAAATTAAAAAGGTACCTATAGTGATAGCACTAAATACTTGTTGGAATGATAATAAATTTTTAGATCTATAGACCCTATATATAATGAAAAGTAAAACCCAAGTAACAAATAAGATTAAATTAAGGGTAAAATAATAGGGAAAAAATTGTGGAATTTCATTTTTTTCTACATAAAAATATGGTATTTTACTTAATAGGTTAAAACGGATAAAATAAGCCAATGGTAAGGAAAAACTTAATGTTATTAAATCCAAAATTATAAGTATAAGTAAAAATAAAGCCTCTCTTCTTTCTTTTTCCATACTTGATAAATCTCCTTTTTTGGATTATAAAAAGATTTATAGAAAATGTCAAAAGGGAGGGAATTATGAAGAAGATTATAATAATATCTTTATCTTTTATCATCCTGTTTTCCTTAACTTATGCATATGAATGGGGTAAACTGGATATCTCTACAGAAGTGAATTCTTTATACCTCCAAGACTTTAATATCTCTTTTGAAAGATGGTGGAGTGACAATTTAGGTTTGGGTTCCTCGATTTTCTACAACACTTTAAATAATAATATAAATTATAATCTTTTTCTTCAATCTCCATATTTAAAGATAGTATCAGGCCTTTTTTATCCATCTTTGAATCTTTTTACAAATAATTTAAGATTAAACGGATATCAATTAAGTTTCTATTTAGGAAATAATGAGATTTTCTATCTCTCTGGAAAAGGAAGTAGAACATTTGAGGATCTCCCATCATCCATCCATTTGGAACCCAATATACCCTTAAAAATTTTAGGATGGAATACCATGTTTTCCAACAATAACTATCTTACTCTTTCTATTTTATCTTTAAATACAAGTAATACTGAAAATTATATGGCAGATATCTTTTTAGTAAGAAAAACTATTCTTCCTCTTGGATTATTATTATTGGCTCAGGAGACAAATATATACCTTAAAGATTCAATTTTATATTTTAGTGCTTTATTTAATGGAGAAATAAATATTGGAAGTTTAGGAATAAGAGGATTTATAGGATACTTAAATAATAACACTGTTTCTTTGTCTTCTTTAGAGGAGGGAGATTTAGGTTTCAAACTTTCATTAGCTTTACCATTAACCAGTAAAATATTTCCAGAATATAGCATAGGTTATTTTTACAATACAAAAGATAATGAACATAAAATAGATCTGGGACTTAAAGCTCAATGGAATGTATCTAATAATTTAAATATTGAAGGCTTAGTAAGATATCTTATTAATTTATCGGGTAAGAACTATGTCTTTACTAAATTGACACTTAATTTTCCCGCTTTAGAAGGAGCTATGTGGAATAGTCTCTATATAAAATATGAATTGAATGAAAATTTTGATAATACAAGCCTTGGAATGAAAATTTCCTATCAGTTTTAAAAAGGAGGTAATTAAAAATGAAAAAGATTCTAAATTTAGTATTAGTCCTCGCTCTCATTCTTTCCTTTGTATATTCACAAACTCCTGACTCCATTCTCAAAGAAATAGAAAATAAATGGAACTCAGCAAAAGATATAACTATGAAGATGACAATGACAGTTTATTCCTATTCCAGTAAAGGAGAAAGTCTTCCTACAAAGATGTCAATGGAGATTAAGGCAATAAAAAATCCATATATTTTAAGAATTGATTTTACAGAACCAGCACTTCTTGCCGGGCAGATATTTTTGATAGATGCGGAGAAACAAGTAACAAGAATGTATTCTCCTTCCACTAAACAAATTATTGAAGCTCCCTACACTGTAACTCAAACCTCAACTATTTCTTTTTCTTCTATACCTATGGTTGGTTCTAATGAAGATTTCTCATTAAAATTAGAGGAAGTAACTGAAAAAAATCAAAAATTATATAAGATTACAGGAATCCCTCAAAAACCAGAATTAAAAGCTAA
>JAPYWU010000123.1 GCA_028276205.1 Dictyoglomaceae bacterium
AGATCTTCAAAAAATTGAAAAAGAAATATGGTGATAATATTGAGTTATTTTGGGGAGATATAAGAAATAAAGATGAGGTAAAAAAGGGTATAGAAGGACAAGATGTGGTAGTACATCTTGCTTTTATTATTCCAAAACTTTCTGTAACAGGTATGGAATCTGAGAAGGTACCTGATATTGCTTATCAGATTAATGTACTGGGTACCCAAAATATAATTTCCGCAATGGAGGAATTATCTTATCCCAAGAAATTAATCTTTACCTCTTCTGTGCATGTCTATGGTTTAACTCAACATCTTAATCCTCCAAGAAAAGCGGATGATCCTGTAAATCCACCTGAGCATTATTCAAGGCATAAGGTTGAATGTGAAAATATGATTAAGAAATCTAATTTAGAGTGGTGCATATATAGACTTGCAGCTTCTCTTCCTATTAATTTAAAACTTGATGTAGGTATGTTTGACGTACCTCTTAATAACCGAATGGAATATGTACATACAAAAGATGTGGGATATGCAATAGCAAAAGGTGTAAGAAGTGAGAATATATGGAGAAAAGTACTACTTATTGGGGGAGGACCAAGATGTCAATATTATTATAGGGAGATAGTAGAGAAAGTATTGGAGGGAATAGGAGTAGGCATGCTTCCTGAGGAGGCATTTTCTAATGTTCCTTTTGCTACTGATTGGATGGATACAAAAGAAAGTGAGGAACTTTTACATTATCAAAGAAGAACCATAGATGATTATGTGGAAGATGTAAAGAAAAGTCTTGGATTTAGATTGTTTTTTATAAAACTTTTTAGGCCAACGATAAGATATTTATTACTTAAAAAATCTCCATATTATAAGAAAAGACCAATAAGCTTAAGAATTATCTGGGAAGGATACAAATTATGAAAGTTTCTTTAAAGATGGTTAAAAATATATTAAAAATCAAGGTAGGTGATTTATTAATGATATAATACCATTGAGCATATAATTTTTATATAAAGGAGAAAGAAGTCTATGGAAGGATTTCCTTTGTCTTACTAAGATGTAGGGCTTCTTTTGGGTGGTTTAAGCCTTTTCCTCTATGGAATCCTTCAAATGAGTTCAGGACTTGAAAAAGCTGTTGGGCCTCGCCTCAGAAGTATTTTTGAGAAACTCAATTCTTCACCCTTTAGAAGACTTTTTATAGGGACTTTAGTAACCGCTATCGTACAAAGTAGTAGTGCGGTTACTGTTTTAACTGTTACGTTTGTTAATGCTGGGCTTTTAACCTTAGAGGGGGCTTTGGGAATAATTTTTGGTGCTAATATCGGCACCACTATTACTGCTCAATTGGTAGCCTTTAAACTTACTTCAGTAGCTCCTTATTTTCTCTTTATTGGATTCTTAACTTTATTTTTTTGGGCGAAGAAAATATGTTAGAAATGTAGGAGAAGCTATCTTAGGTTTTGGTATGATTTTTATGGGGCTTTCTCTAATGGAGTCATCTCTTCATGCTTTAAGGTCGTGGGCGCCTTTTCATAATGCTACGATTACTATGGGAAAATATCCTATATTGGGTATTTTGACTGGTGCAGGATTAACAGGAATAATACAAAGTAGCAGTGTCACGACAAGTATAGTAGTTGCCCTTGCGACAAAAGGTGCTATAGATCTTTCCTCTGCAGTTCCCATAATTTTAGGGGCTAATATTGGTACATGTGTTACCGCTCTTATTGCCTCTATAGGTACTAATATCTCTGCAAAAAGGACCGCCCTTGCCCATTTATTTTTTAATGTTATAGGAGTTGTATTAATCTTACCATTTTTAAATTTGTTTGAAAAAGTTGTAATCTATTACTTCTTCAGATGTAGCAAGACAAGTAGCTAATGCCCATACTTTATTTAACGTGATTTGGGCTTTTATATGGATTTTCTTCACTAAACAATATGCAGGTATAATCAGAAAGATTTTGACAGGAGAGGAGAGAGTATACAAGAGAGAAGCATCATTTCTTAAGCCTCAACTTTTGGATACACCTTCTGCTGCATTAGAAGCAGCTAAGAATGAACTTGTAAGGATGCGGAAATAGTTGAAGATATGTATAATCTTACAATGGATGCTCTTTTTAAAAATTCCACACAAAACTATAAAGATGTACTTACTATGGAAGATATCACAGATGGTTTAAAGGCTTCTCTTATAAATTATCTGACACAGCTTTCTACAGACTCTTTATCTGAGGGAGAAGCTAAAGAACTTAATGCAATTCTAAGGGCTGTAGATGATGTGGAAAGAATTGCAGATCATCTTACCAATGTGATGGAAAAGGTGGAGGTAAAAAAATTCAGAAAGGGTAGAATTTACCGAATTTGCGTGGAATGATTTATCAGAGTTAAGAGAGTTAATATATGAAAATATAAGAGATTCTTTTAGTATGATAAAAGATAGTAATGTGTCATATTTGGATGAGGTTTTAATAAGAGAGGAAAGAATTGACTACAAGGTAAGGCAATCAAAAGAAAACCATATTGAGAGAATTAAAAAGGGTATTTGTAATCCTATAGCAGGAATAATTTTTAGTGATTTATTGATAGATTTAGAGAGAATCAGTGATCACTGTGTAAATATTGCACAAGAATTTTATGAAGTAAATCGGGTGAAAAGAGAAAAGGTAATTATGAGATAAAAATATTAAAAGGTAGGAACCATTATGGTTCCTACCTTAATTTTTCTTCTAATTCTTCTTCATCTCTTGTAAATATTTCAATATCCTCATCAGCTAAGATATCTCCACTTTGTATCTCAATTATCTCTAAAGGTGTATCCCCTGCGTTTATAAGTTGGTGTTTTTTCCCCTTTGGAACAAATATACTTTCTCCTTCATATACAAAATATTTTCTATCATCTATTATTACTTCTGCATTACCTTTTATAACTGTCCAGTGTTCTGATCTATTTCTGTGAAGATGGTAAGTAAGGGATGCCCCTTTGTTAATAGTTAACTTTCTTATAATATAATCTTTATTTTTTTCAAGAATTTTGTACATTCCCCATGGTCTATAAACTTCAGTATGGAATATAATTTCGTTTCTTTTCTCTTCTTCAAGCCTTTCAAGAAGTTTTTTTACTTCTTGTCCTTTCCCCCTTTTGCTAATAAGTATGGCATCATCTGTTTCTATAATTATGGCATCTTCAATTCCTATAACACTTACCAATCTTTTATTACTAAATATTAGTGAATTTTTTGTGTCTAAGGTATAAACATCTCCTAAAACTACATTTCCATACTCATCTTTTTCTCTTACTTCATAGAATGAATCCCAAGAGCCTAAGTCGCTCCATATTAGTTCCATTGGTACTAAGGCAACTTTATCAGTTTTTTCCATAATTGCATAATCAATAGAGATATTAGGCATTGAGTTGAAATTTTCAATAATTTCTTTATAACTCTTAGAAAGATTTATATAAATTTCAGGAGCATGCTTTTTAAATTCTTCTAAAATGGTGGAAATTTTAAAAGCAAAAATTCCAGAATTCCAATAATAGAAGCCTTCCTTTAAATATTTTTCTGCTGTTTCAAAGGATGGTTTTTCAACAAATCTTTCTACTTTTGTATATTTACCCAAATTTTCTCCTGCTTTAATATATCCGTAGCCTGTTTCTGGTTTTGTAGGTTTTATTCCAAAGGTTACTATATATCCATCTCTTACTGCTGAAAGACCATTTTTCATATATTCAATAAATTTTTCCTTTGGTTCTATTAAATGGTCAGAAGGAAAGACAAAAACTTCCTCATCTGTATCAGCATTTAATCTTTCTAATATATAATTACAAGCTAAAGCAATAGCTGGAGCAGTATTTCTCCCAATAGGCTCTAATATTATATTTTTTGACATATCTTTGGAGAATTTATCTGTTATATTTTTTACGAAATAGAAATATTCTTTATTGGTTATAGTTATTATATCCTGAGGTTGTACCAGGTCTAAGATTCTTTCATAAGTTAGTTCTAATAGTGATTTGTCAGAGATTAATTTGATAAATTGCTTTGAAAATCTTTCGCGAGAGAGTGGCCAAAGTCTTGTACCTTTTCCTCCTGCAAGTATTACAGCCTTCAATGTTACACCCCCTTTCATGAATACTAATAGATAAGATGCATATATATTATAACATAATATATATGGCTAATTAATCTCGTAATATGGAATCTTCACTTTATATTTACCTCTAAATTTATCTTCTTTTAACATGAAAGCACTATCTAAGTCATGAAAGGTAAAAGCTCCTGTTCCAAGAGCAAAATGAACACTTTGATTAATACCAAGGCTTGATTCTCCCATACATCCAATCATTAAACCTATGTGCGATGCTTGAGCTATTTCAACTATGGTCAAAGCATCAGATATTCCACATTTCATAAGTTTAATATTTATGTAATCTACCGCTTCATTTTTTATTAAATCTAATACATCGTATTTATTTTTTGCACTTTCATCTGCTCCTATTGGGTAGGGAGAATTAAATCTTACCAACTTTAAGCCTTCTTTATCGTGAATAGGGACAGGCTGTTCTAATAAAGCTATATCTATTCCTTTTTGGAAAAGTTTTTGGGTAAATTGGATAGCCAGCTTAGGTGAATAAGATGTATTGGCATCTAAAATATATGTGGCGCCTTTTGTTCTTTTGTAAATTTCTTCCATAACTTCTAAATCTTCATATATATTTTTTCCAACCTTTATCTTTAGTATTCTAAAGCCTTCTTTATAGGTTTTTTCTGCCTCTTCAATTCTCTCTTCTATGGATGCTATACCTATGGTTTTATCTGTTTCTATAATATCTTTCTTTCCCCCAAGAAATTCACACACTTGTATTCCAAGTTCTTCACA
>JAPYWU010000124.1 GCA_028276205.1 Dictyoglomaceae bacterium
TATATTTTATTATCCTTTCTATTCTTTCTCTCATTCTTAACACCTCCTGATCAGAATATAGAAGTTGATCTTGTATATAGTTTATCACGTATGTAAAATAATACCTATGAAAAAAGAAATATTTTTATTAAAGATATTCTTTTTTATATACTTTTCTGCTTGGGTATTTATCTTCTCCTTTATACCTGTTTATTTGAGAGAGATAAAGGGCTTTTCTATCGGAATGATAGGTCTTTTATCAGCTATCTCTTCCCTTTCTGGAGCTATATTTCAAGTTTACATAGGTTATTTATCAGACAAAATTGGAAAAAGAAAGCCCTTTATTATATTAAGCTTTATTGCGTTAATACTTTTTTATTCCCTTATCTTCCCTAAATTAAATAGTTTTCTGACCTTTATATTTATTTACTTTCTCTTAGGTGTATTCACAAGTACTATAACTACAATGGCTAATGTACTTGTTATGGACTATGCAGTGTCTGAAAATACAGGTACTCATTATGCCTCTGTAAGAATATGGGGAAGTATAGGTTTTCTTCTGCTTATGCTTATTACAGGTTTTTACCCTAAGTTGGTGGAACCAAAAATGATGTTTATTATGATTGGTTTAATTTACACATTAGGCCTAATAATAAGTCTTATTATAAAAGAGCCTTCTTCTAAGGTTGGTGTTTCTAAGGTTGAGTTTAGAAATATAAAGAAATTAATTCTAAGATCCGACATTAGAAACTTTCTTTTATTTTATATTATTTACTTTATCGCTCTTCTTGGAGCATCCTCTAATGTGAATCTTTTAATTAGATCCTTAGGAGGAGAAAGTAAACATATAAGTTTTGCTTATTCAGCAAGCTCTTTTTCTGAGATTCCATTTATGCTTATCTGGGGGCGTTTATCTGATAAGATTGGAAGAAAACCTATTTTAATATTTACTTCTATAGTTCTTCCTATAAGAATCTTTCTTTATACATTAACCACAAATCCCTGGCATATAATTCTTATTCAGTTTATGCATTCTTTAACCTTTGCGGTTATAGGTACTATTCCTATTGTTTATATAAATGATCTGGTTAATCCAGAAGAAAGGGCTACTGCTCAGGGCTTATTAAGTATGGCTATGGCTTTATCTTCTACAATTGGTCCTATAATATCGGGATTTGTAGCGGATATTTCTGGCTTAACAGGAATGTACCGTTTCTTAACTTTTGTTTCCTTAGTTGCTACTATAATAGCAATAAAATATTTAAAGGAATCAAAAAATAAGGTATCCCCTAATTAGGGGATACCTTTATTCATATTTTAATCTCTTTTTTTAATTGTTACTTTGTTAATTTTTTATGGCAGAGCCACCAATCAAAGCATTCAATTTCTCCACTTTTTGCAGATTCAAGCCTTTCCTTAGCTGTTTTTACATCCTTAGCAGGAGGAATTATTACATGGTCTTTTCCTACCACTTCACTATCTGGCCAATGAGCAGGGGTAGCTACCCCATATTTATCAGTTACTTGTAATGCTTCTAATGCTCTTAAAATTTCATCTATATTTCTTCCTACTTCTTGTGGATAGTAGAGGATTAGTCTGATTATTCCTTTGTCATCCACTATAAACACTGCTCTTACAGTATTTGTCCCTTTCCCTGGATGGATTAAGCCAAGCCTTTCTGCAACTTTCCCTGTATCATCAGCTATAATTGGAAATTCAATTTCTACACCTAATTTTTCTTTAATCCATTCAATCCATTTTATATGGCTGAAGACTTGGTCAATACTTAGACCAATCAATTCAGTATTGAGGGCTCTAAATTTTTCATATCTCTTTTGAAATGCTACAAATTCAGTTGTACATACAGGAGTAAAGTCAGCAGGATGGCTGAAAAGTACAAACCATTTACCCTTATAATCATTAGGTAGTACCTTTTCTCCATGGGTAGTTAAAACTTTCATCTCTGGAAAAGGTTCCCCAAGAAGTGGAAGCCCTTTTCTTTCAAGATTCTCCATAATCACACCTCCTTTTAATATTGATAATTATTAATAATAATTATCATTTTCAATTATATAATAGCATAGATGAAAAATTTTTGCAAGAGGGTAGAATAAAAAAATAAAAACTTTAATTATACTATAAAGTTATGAGTATTGTCAGTGAGGCTAAGTATCTATTAGAGACTATTTTTTTATGATATAATAAAAAAAATTGTAAATATGAATGTAAGACATGCTGGGGGTTAGTTTGGTAAGGATAATTAGAAAAACGTGGCTACGGATATTGATAGATTGGCTATTTTTTATTACGTCTATTTTTATTGCCTTTTTCTTAAGATTTGAGTTTTCGATCCCATCCAAATATATTCAAATTATCTTTTACTCTCTTCTTAGAGAAATCCCCATTTTTTTTATATTTTACTTTTTTATATTTAAAATATACAGGACTCTTTGGGAATATTTTAGTTTAGAAGCATTAAAAGATTTAACTCTTTCCCTTACTTTAGAAAAGCTTCTTTTTTATCTTTTAACTATAATATTTCCCTTAGAGGGTTATCCTCGTTCTGTGTTTGTAATCTCCTATGTTTTGTCTCTTATAATGCTTTTTTCATTAAGGGCTTTTGTAAGGTGGTTTTATGAAACTACAAAATACCAAAGAAGTGTAGATAATAACTACAAAAGGGTTATTATAATTGGAGCGGGAGATGCGGGAGAGAAAATATTAAGAGAGATTAAAACTCACAAGGAATTAAATTATAACGTTGTTGGTTTTCTTGATGATGATAAGAATAAAATTGGAAAAACAATTCATGGAGTAAAGGTTTTAGGTCCTATATCCTCTTTACTTAAGATTGCAAAGAATAATTCTATAGATGAAATACTTATTGCTATTCCTTCTGCTCCTTCATCTTTAATAAGAGATATAGTTAGTATGGCTTCTAAATTGAAAATTCCTGTAAAAACGTTGCCCGGTATTTGGGAACTTATAGATGGAAGAGTTAGTATTAACAAGATAAGAAATGTAAGAATTGAGGATTTACTTGAGAGAGATGTAATAAACTTAGACTCGGAAAAGATAAGAGAATATATACAAAATAAAAGGATTCTTGTAACAGGAGCAGGTGGATCTATAGGCTCTGAGATATGTAGACAAGTGGCAAGATATAGACCCGAAAAACTTATTCTTCTTGGCAGAGGAGAAAATAGTATATTTAATATTGAATTAGAATTAAAAAAACTTTATCCTGATATATCCATAAAGTCATATATAGCAGATATAAAAGATAGAGATAAAATTTTTTATATATTTGAAAAGGAGATCCCTAATATAATATTTCACTCTGCCGCTCATAAACATGTTCCCCTTATGGAAGAAAACCCTGATGAAGCAGTATTTAATAATGTATTTGGTACCATAAATGTTATGGATGCAAGTATAAATGTAGGAGCAGAGAAATTTATCTTTATATCTACTGATAAGGCTGTATATCCTGCAAATATTATGGGGGCTACAAAAAGAATAGGTGAGATGTTAGTCAAATTTTATAATAGTCATTCAAAGACCAGTTTTATTGCAGTAAGATTTGGAAATGTTTTAGGAAGTAGAGGAAGTGTTCTTGAGGTTTTTAAAAAACAACTTGAAAATGGAGGACCTATTACTATTACGGATCCTGAGATGGAAAGATACTTTATGACTATACCAGAAGCTGTGGGACTTGTGCTTCAGGCAGGAAGCATAGGAAACTCTGGAGATATTTTTGTGCTTGATATGGGTAAACCAGTAAAGATTATAGATCTTGCAAAAAACTTTATTGAACTTTCAGGACATTCGGTGGATGATATAGGAATAGAAATAATTGGACTCAGGCCCGGTGAAAAATTAAGAGAAGAGCTTTGGGAAAAGGAAGAAAAGATAGAGAAAACCTCTCATCCTAAAATTTTTAAAATTGTTTCCTATATAGATTTTGATAAGAGTAAATTTAATTTGAGATTGCATGAATTGAAAGAATCAGCAAGAAAAAGAGAAAAGGAAGAGATTGAGAAGATACTTATGGAGATAATTCCTACGTATAAAAAAGATGTAAATATTAAAAAAGAGAGTTATGAGGACAAAAGAATGTCAGAAATAACATATTATCAAACAAAGGATTAAGAAAATATGTATAAAAATGATAAAAGATATGTTAATGGATATAAAATAGTCTCCATAGTAGGTGCAAGGCCGCAATTTATCAAGCTTGCGCCTCTTTCAAAAGCTTTAAGGGAAGAAGGTCTTAATGAAATAATTGTGCATACAGGGCAACACTATGATGATAATATGAGTGATATTTTCTTTCTAAGTTCTACCTTGGCGAGTGTTTTAGCTTCATCTAAATTTCATATAAAATTAGCCTTGTTCATCCAAGGACAAAAATTAGAGTTTAATTTATTGAAATAGTAAATCATGAAAAGAATACTTTTTAAGAGTTGATATGACAAGATAATATATGCAGTAAAAAAATAAGACTAAGAGAGAATTATGAGGATTTATTTGGATACGAGTGTATTAAATAGAATATTTGATGATCAAACTCAAGTAAGAATATATTTTGAGGCTACTGCTTCATTATTGATATTTATATTAATTGAGAAAGGTTATTTAGAACTTGCTTCTTCGGAAATTTTAATTTATGAAAATGAGAATAATCCATATGAAGAAAGAAAAATTTTCATAAATTCATTAATTAGAGAGGCCAAATTATTTCAGGAATTAGATGAAGAAATATTAAAAAGAGCTCAAGAGATAGAAAAATTAAGTATTAAAGGTTTAGATGCATTGCATCTTGCATGTGCTGAGAGATTAAATGTAGATTATTTTTTAACTTG
>JAPYWU010000178.1 GCA_028276205.1 Dictyoglomaceae bacterium
ATTAGCTAATCTTGTAATTTCTTCAGCTTCTTCATAGCTTGAATGGTCCTTCCATAACCATGCCATAGCATTTAAATTGTTCTTAAATTCATCATGAAATGCTAATGGTTGACCCTCTCTATCTACTGGAATGGGAGTACTACCAGTTGTATCTATACCTATACCAATTACATCTTTCCTATCAAAATTTTTGATATTATTTTCTGCATCTTTCAAGGCTCCTTCAATAGAAACTTCAAGACCTTTTATATAATCAGCAGGATGTTGTCTTGCTACATTGGGATTTTTAGAATCTAATAATATTCCATCCTCTCCATGTTCATAATTAAAAACATATGTCCCAACTTCTTCACCACTCGTGATATCAACTATCAAAGCTCTAACTGAATTAGTACCATAATCTAAACCAATTGTATATTTAGGCATATCTACACCTCCTAAAGAACATTTAGAAACTTAATCCTATCTCAGAAAGAACTTTTTCTAGTTTATTCCTTAATTCTTTACTTTCTTCTCCATCTAAATGAATAAATGGCTTTCTCATATATCCTTTTCCTATTCCCCTAAACTCTAAAGCCTTCTTCAAAACAGGTATACTCGCACCATCATAAAGAGCAAGAGAGAGTTTTGTTTGTTTTTCTTGGAGTTTTAAACATGTCTCATAGTCCTTAGTTTTAAAAGCATCATAAATCTTTACAAATATTTCTGGGAATACCCCTCCCGGTCCCGTAACAGTTCCTTTACCTCCCATCATAAGTACTGGAAAAAATGCCCTATCATACCCTGTAATTACAGCAAAATCTTTCCGAGTATTGTAAATATAACCCAATATAGTAGAAAAATTACCACTACTGTCCTTTATTCCTACAATATTTTCAAAATCATAAGATAGCTTAGAAACTAAAGATACAGAAAGCTCATTCTTAGCTAAAGAGGGAATATTATAAAGATATATAGGTACATCTCTAAATTCTCTTGCAATTTCCGCATAATAATTATAAATTTCCTTTTCAGTATAAGAATAATAAAAGGGTGCTACTATACCAACTCCATCTGCACCTATTCTTCTTGCATGATCAATAAGTTCCATAGTATCTTTTAGATTTATAGTTCCACAATGGGCAATTACAGTTAATTTCCCCTTATTTTCTTGGATTATAGTTTCTAAAATCTTTTTTCTTTCTTCTAAGGATAAAATTAAACCCTCTCCTGTTGTTCCACAAACAAATATTCCATGAACTCCTTTTTCCTTAATAAAGTTTACATATTTTCTTAGAGATTCATAATCAATAGATTCATCCTCATTAAAAGGAGTAGTATGAGCCACAACAATTCCCTCAAGAACTCTCATTTCTCAAACCTCCTAAAAAGTTAAAATACAATGCTTTATATTCATTCTCTTCCAAGTATAAACTATATGAATATTTCCTAATTTATCTTCCAAAAGATTTGGATAAGAAAATTCATACGGATCTTTTTCTAAATCTAATATTTTCTCCCAATTCTCTAAATCCTTAGATATAGCAAGACTTAAAGGACTACGAATATAAGAACTATCATTATAAGCTAAGAGATAATAACCATTGCTCAATTTAATAACATCTATCCCACTATTAGGGTTTTTAATATAGGTTTTTTGAGGCTCTATCCATGTTCTTCCATAATCTTTTGATATAGATTTATAAATATAACCATCTCTTGTTCTAAGAAAACATATAACAACCCCATCTTCTTTTTCTACAACCACAGGATGTATACATCCTTTAGGAGTTCTCAAATTTCCAAAATAATCAAAGGAATCAAAATTATTTTTGGTTATCCCAAAGAAAGCTTTCCACTCTCTTTCATCATAAAAGGGAAATAAAAGTTCTCCATTTGAAAGAATTATAGGTCTATTCCTTATCATCCATCCCCATTCTTTTCTAAATACTATTTCATCACTAAAACTTTCTCCATCATCTTCAGAAAATCTATATTTTATACTACATGTATCCCATGCTCCTTTTATTTCACCCTTCTGTAAAAATGATACAAAATCTATACCTATTTCTGGAGATAAGCCACCCCCCTCAATAGTCACATAAAAAAGATACAATTTATCTTTCCATTCAAAAATTATAGGATTACCATCTGCTTTGTTAGGGGTATTTACAACAATTTTAGGTTCACTCCAACGATTACAATCAAATTTTGAGATTAAAATAGCTTGATCAGGGGATGTTTCATAACTTCCAGAATACCAAGAAAGCAAAATTTCCCCTTTCTTCGTCTCAAATATTGAAGCACAATGAGAAAAAGGACGATCTTTGATATTATCAAAAACAAATTGGGAAGAAATTAATTTTAATTTCATCTTATAGCCCCAGACCAGCTCATTCCTTCCATTATTTTCTTCCTTAAGAGTAAGAAAATAATAATTACAGGCAATGTGGCTAAGAAAGCAGCCATCATAAGCAATCCATAATCTATATCATAAGCTCCTTGAATAGCTTTCAATCCTATAGGAATTGTAAACATTTTTGTTTTTTGCAAGGCCACTAAGCTCCAAGTATATTCATTCCATGCAAATATAAAAATGTATATTGCTAAAGCAGCTATAGCTGGAAGAGATATTGGAACTATAATTTTCAATAATATTTGAAGATTAGAACAACCATCGATCTTAGCAGACTCTTCAATTTCTTTAGGAATATTTACATAAAATTGTCTGAGAAGGAAAACACTGATAGACATTGCAACTGTAGGTAATACTACTGATATATGAGTATTTAAAAGTTTTAGACTATTCATAATAAAATACAAGGGGATAATATTTACTTGCCAAGGAGCCAGCATTGTTATTAAGAAAATAATAAAAATAATGTCTCTTCCTACCCAATTAAGCCTTGCAAAAGAATAAGCAGCAGGAACTGAAAGAAAAATAGAAATTATTGTAGAAAGACTTGCAATAATAAAACTATTTATGAACCATCTATCTATTGGCCAATTTTTAATAAGATTATAAAAATGCTCTAAAGTATAAGAAGAAGCAATCCATTTTGGAGGAATAGTAAAAATTTGAGGCGTAGGTTTAAAAGCAGTATCTATCATCCAGAGAATAGGAACAATCCATATTATTGATATAAAAAGCAATACAAATTTATATAAAATATTTTTCATTCTATTTCTCCCCCTAATCCTATTACCTTTATTCCTGAAAGAGTAAGTATAAGCATTATAATAACAAGTATAGACCCAGCAGCGGCAGCTTTCCCCATATCAAAATATTGAAAGCCTAATCTATATAAATAAAGAGCTAACACTTCCGATGCATATCCAGGACCACCATCAGTCATAATCATTACTTGTCCTAAAGCAGTAAAACCAGAGATAGTAGTCAATACAAGAGAAAACAAAAATTGTGGTTTAATAAGAGGAAGAAGAACTTTCCGAATTATGGTCCATGTATTTGCTCCATCAATTCTTGCAGCTTCAACTAAATCCTTAGGAACACTTTCAAGGGCTGTAAGAAAGATTGTTGTTCTATATCCACTTAACCACCATGCAGAAGCAA
>JAPYWU010000125.1 GCA_028276205.1 Dictyoglomaceae bacterium
AAGGTGCAATTAAGATGGATGGTAGATTTCCAGTTATAAATTATGATCTTTGTGATGGTTGTGGAATCTGTGTAGAAAAATGTCCAACAAAGGCTCTTATATTATTAAAACGTTAATTATATTGACCTTATTAATATTCTCTATTTTCTTGGTTAGAAGTTACGAAAGGAATAGAGAGGCTTCTCAGATTGGTATTTTAATGGATACGTTTGTGGATATAAGAGTCTGGGGAAAAGATAGTGATAAAGCTCTTAAGGAATCTTGGAAATTATTGGAAGATTTGAGTAATAAAATTGACAGGTTTAACCCCAATAGTGAAATAAGTAAAATTAATAAAAATGCAGGAGATTATGTAGAGGTTTCATCTGATACTTTAAATATCATTAAAAAAGCTAAGTATTTTGCTCAAATTACAAATGGTTATTTTGATCCAACGATAGCTCCTCTTATGAAGATTTGGGGATTTTATGATAAAAATTACAGAATCCCTGATAAAAAAGAGATTGAAGATAAGCTTAAATATGTGGATTATAGAAAAATTTATATTGAAGGAAACAAAGTTATGATAGAAAAGGGCATGGAACTAGATTTAGGGGGTATTGCTAAAGGGTATTTGATAGATAGGATATTTGAAGTTTTAAGAAAATACTCTATAGATAGGGCTGTTTTGAATCTTGGAGGACAAGTTGGAGTTTATGGTAGCCCTCAGAAAGGAGATCTTTGGGAAGTAAGCATTAGGCATCCCCGTAAAGATCAGGATTTTATTGGAAGAGTATTTATAAAAGAAGGTTCTGTTTCCACGTCAGGAGATTATGAAAGATTTTTTATTAAAGATAATAAGAGATATTGTCATATAATTAATCCTAAAGATGGATATCCATCCAATTCTGTTATAAGTGTTAGTGTAATTAGTAAAAGTGGAACTGAGGCTGATGCTTTATCAACAGCTTTTTTTATTTTAGGTAAAGATGCCATATCTTTATGGAAAGAAAAATTTTCTTATTTAGGATTAGTTATTGTTTTTCCAAATTTAAATTTATGGTATTCTCCTAATCTGGAATTTGAAGTGGAGAGTAAAAAGTGAAAAGGATAAAGGAAGATAAGGTTGTTTATATTACTATATTAGGATTAATGATATCATTAGCTTGTGTTCTCTATTACTTTGAAAGTATTTTTATATCTCCCTTTCTTTTTCTTCCAGGTGGAAAGATTGGAATTGCAAATTTAGTTTCTTTAGTTGCTATTTATACATTAGGCATAAAAGAAGCTTTAATTATAACTGTACTAAGAGTTATAATAGTGAATATTATTATGGGAAGATTTTTAGATATCTCTTTTTATTTAGGATTCTTTGGGGGATTAGTAAGTAATCTTTTTATGGGTTTCTTTTCAAAGACATCGGTAAGTGTTATAAATAACAGTATCATAGGAGCAATTATTCATAATATGACCCAACTTTTTATAGTTGCCTTTTTCGTTTTCCATAAGGGTATTCTTTACTATGCTCCATTCCTGATTATTTTTGGATTTTTAGCAGGTCTTTTTAATGGAATTGTAGGGGGGTATTTAATAAAATATATTAAAAACTATTTAGGGGGTGACCTATGAGAAGAAATAAAATGTCTACCAAAGTTTTAGTCTTTCTTATTGTTCTTGGGCTTATTGTAGGAGGAGTTATAGCTGAAGCATTTGGAGATAAGTTAGAACTTTTAAAAAAGGGATTAAATATTGGATTTTCCCCATTTACTCTTGATATGTATTTTTTTACTTTCACCTTAGGATTTGATTTAAAAATTAATTTGGGAGGAGTCTTAGGAGTATTGATTGTGTTGCTTTTTTATAATATTTAGGGTTATAATTTAAACATGGGTAGTAGGGATTTTATAGAGGGGTTAAAAAACAAAGGTCTTTTTGTCTTTATAGGGTTTTTTATACTCTATATACTTTTATTATTCCTGATTGTTTTTATAACTTCTATGAATGGATCTTTGAATCTTTGGGCAGAAAAGATAAAAATTTATGCTTTTATAAATGCAAAAACTTCTGATTCTGATATAGTTAAGTTATTGACAGATTTAAAATCTAATTTTCATTTTAAAGAAGCTACTTATATAACCCAGAAGGATGCCTGGGAAAAGCTAAAGGAAGTTGTGGGAAGAGAGAATGATATTTTTGCCTGGGGTTCTCCTGATTCTTTGCCCAAAACTATCGAAATAACGCCATCTTTATTAGAAAATATAGATGATATTGTAAGGTATCTTCTAAATTATAATTTTGTTGAAGATGTAAGGTATCCTGAGGAAATGGTTACTCAGTGGTATAATTTGCAGGGCTTAGTGGAGATCATTAAAAAGATTTTCATATATTTAGGTAGTCTATCTTTTCTTTTATTATCTGTAGAATTGCTTACTCATGCTCATCTTGCTTATCCTATATTTTCAGTACCGTCTCAAATATTAGAAAATATAATAATAACGATGGTTTCATTTTTTTCTGCCTTGGTTTCAATTTGTTTCTTTGGGAATATTTTTAAAGATCATATAGCAACAATACTTCCTTATTTCTCTTACATATTTGATCTAAGACATATTTTAATTTGGACTTTTTATTTTATAATCTCTAACGTGATAATTAGTTTTACCTCTGCCTTAATAAGTTTTCAGAGACTTAAATGAGAAGGGTAATTGCAATAACAATTGTTTTATTATTCTTATCTTTACCCATATTTACATGGGGTGATGTAGATAATACCATACTTCAAAAACAAAAAGAGTTGCAGAAGAAAAGAGAACAAATAAATAATATAAAAATGCAGGTTAAAAATTTAGAAAAGAAGGAATTGAATATTGTTCAAGAAATAAGCAAAATTGATATGGATCTTGACAAGGCAGAAAAAGATCTTAGCATAGCAGAAACAAGGCTTAGAGAAGCTCAAGCAAAATTGGTAGTATTATCAACGCAATTAAGTATAATGCAAAGAAATTTAAGATATAGAAGTTTAAACTATAAAGAATCCTTAGGTGATATTTTTAAGACTATACAACCTAAGACTTATTTAGATATCATCTTTACGCAAGATGTATTTGCCTCTATTGCTGTTCCGTATTATTTGAAGACATTAATGAAGAAAGAAGTAAATAGATTACAAAGTATTGATAAACAATGTAAGGATATTGATAGAAAGAAAAAGGAATGGGAGGATGAGAAAAGGAAAATCGAGCTTTTAGTAAAGGATATATCAGAAAGGAAAGAATATATAGAAGCAAAGAAAAGAGAAAGAGAAGCCTTTCTTAAGAAAATAAGGGAACAGAAAAGGTATCAACAACAGGTAATTGCAACCTTAGAGCGAGAGTCAAAGGAAATTGAGAATTTGATAAAAAGATTAGCATCTTCTAAAATTCAAAAGGCTAAAAAAGGAGATCTATCTTGGCCTGTTATTGGGAGTGTTACTTCTGGATTTGGTATGAGGAGACATCCTATACTTGGAGGAGCTCCTCTTTTTCATACCGGTGTTGATATTTCAGCAAGTTATGGAACACCTATTAGAGCAGCAGCTTCTGGTAGAGTCATTTTTGCAGGATGGTATGGCGGATATGGAAATATGATAATAATAGATCATGGAGGTAATATATCTACTGTTTACGGGCATCTATCAAGAATAGCTGTAAGATCTGGAGAAGAGGTTTCTGAAGGTGATATAATAGGATATGTAGGAAGTACAGGTTTAAGTACAGGTCCCCATTTACATTTTGAGGTAAGAGTAAATGGTGAGCCTGTAGATCCAATGAATTGGTTAAAATAAAAAAAGTTATGTGTAAAGGAGGAAAGAATGAGATTTAAAAAGAGAATTATAGTTCTTGCTTCTATTGTATTAATAGCTGTTTTTTTAATTCCAAAATTAAATATAGCGAAGGATTCCATTGATGACATTATTGCAAGTATTAGGGTTTTTATTGAAACTGTTTATTATGTGAGAAATGCATATATTGAGAAAAATTTAGACAATAAGAAATTAGAGTATGAGGCAATAAGAGGATATTTAAAGGCTTTAGATGATCCATATACTGAATTTTTTGATCCTCAAGGCTTTAAAACCTTTACTGAGGATATGCAGGGTTCTTTTGGTGGAGTTGGAATGAGGCTTGAATCAAAGGATGGAAAAATTTTAGTTGTGGCACCTATAGATGGTACACCTGCTTATAAAGCGGGTGTAAAACCTGGAGATCAGATAGTAGAAGTGGATGGACAAAATGTGGTTAATAAGCCTTTAGATCAGGTAGTTTCAATGATAAGAGGGGAAGTTGGTAAAGAGGTAAAAATAAAAATATACAGAGAATCAGAGAAGAAATATTATGAGTTTGTTTTAAAGAGAGAGCTTATAGAAGTGCCTGTTGTGGAATATAAGGTTTTGGAGAATAATATTGGTTATATAAGATTTTATGAATTTACTCAAAATTCACCTCAAAAATTAGCTGATGCATTTAAAGCATTAGAAAATAAAGTAAAAGGAGTAATATTAGATCTTAGAAATAACCCAGGCGGAGATTTAAGATCTGCAGTTACTATAGCAAGTTTCTTTATCTCTGAAAATGATCAAGTAAAAACTACTATTAAAGATAATAATACTTCTAAAACCTTTGATACTAAAGGCATAATTGTTTATAGACAAGATAGGGAAAAAAGACTATATGGAGAGAAAGTAGTAAAAGGAACGTATAAATGGAATAAACCTTTAATAGTTCTTGTTAATAGATATTCTGCAAGTGCATCTGAGATTTTG
>JAPYWU010000233.1 GCA_028276205.1 Dictyoglomaceae bacterium
GTTATAATAACCTTATGAAATTAAAAATAAAACAAAATAGGAGGTGTTTTAATTATGCCCGCTATTCTTGATGTTCGTGGTAGAGAAGTTTTAGACTCAAGAGGAAATCCTACTGTAGAAGCAGAAGTCTATTTAGAAGATGGTTCTATAGGAAGGGCAATTGTTCCTTCAGGAGCATCCACAGGAAGTAGAGAGGCTTTAGAGTTAAGAGATAATGATCCCAAGAGATATAAGGGAAAAGGAGTTTTACAGGCGGTAAGAAATATAAATGAGGTAATTGCTCAAGAAGTAATTGGTTTAGAGGCTTTAGATCAATATTCAGTTGACAAAACAATGCTTGATCTTGATGGTACTGATAATAAATCAAAACTTGGAGCAAATGCTATATTGGCGGTATCTCTTGCTACTGCAAGAGCAGCTGCAGAATCCTTAGGTGTACCTCTTTATATGTATTTAGGGGGAGTACAAGCAAGGGAATTGCCAACTCCTTTAATGAATGTAATTAATGGTGGAAAGCATGCTGATAACCCATTAGATTTTCAGGAATATATGATTGTTCCCTTAGCTACAACTTTTAAAGAGTCTCTAAGATGGGCTGTTGAAGTTTTTCATACCTTAAAGAGTATCTTAAAGAGTAAAGGTTTAAATACAAATGTGGGGGATGAAGGTGGTTTTGCACCATATTTAGAGAAAAATGAAGAGCCACTGTCTATATTAGTAGAGGCAATAAAATCTGCAGGATTTGAACCTGGTAAAGATGTGGCTTTAGCATTAGATCCAGCTGCCAGTGAGTTTTATGAAGATGGTAAATATATCTTGAAGGCTGAAAATAAAGCTTTATCATCTTTAGAAATGATTTCTTTCTATGAATATTTATGCGATAAATATCCTATTGTTTCTATAGAAGATGGTCTTTCTGAAAAAGATTGGGATGGTTGGGAAAAATTAACAGAAAAGTTAGGTAAAAAAATACAACTTGTGGGTGATGATATATTTGTTACTAATCCTAAAATTTTAGCAGAAGGAATTAAAAGAGGTATAGCAAATGCTATATTAATCAAAGTTAACCAAATTGGCACCTTAACAGAGACCCTTGATACTATAAGAATTGCTCATCAAGCTGGCTATAGAACTGTCATATCTCATAGGTCTGGAGAAACTGAAGATACCTTTATTGCTGATTTGGCAGTAGCAGTAAATAGTGGACAGATAAAGACAGGTTCTTTGAGTAGAACAGACAGAATAGCTAAGTATAATCAATTACTTAGAATAGAAGAGGATTTGGGAGACTCTGCTATTTATAGAGGTATATTGAACTTCAAGAGATAGTTTTATATAATTTACTTAAGCTTCGTATAATCCCGAGAATATGGCTCGGGAGTTTCTACCAGGCAACCGTAAATTGCCTGACTACGAGCGGAAGAGCTCCTTAGGGTCGAAGGATCCAAGCGGAGCTGGCAAGATTGTTGATCTTGCTACACCGAAGGGATAAAAGCCCAGGCGGGTAGGTTCCCTCGTAAGGAGAACCTATAGCTTGGGCTTTTTGCTTTTGAAGGAGGTAAGAAGAGTGTTAGAAAGATATAGTAGAAAGGAATTAAGGGAAATTTGGTCTGATGAGAAAAGATATTCTCTTTGGTGGAAAGTAGAAGAGGCAGTATTAGAAGCAAGAGCTAAATTAGGAGAGATACCGAATGAAGTATTTGAAAAAATAAAAGAGCGAGCAAGATTTAAAGTTGAAGAAATTAAGGAGATAGAAAAGATTAATAATCATGAGATGATAGCATTTTTAACTAATGTAGCCCAGTATGTAGGAGAGGGATCTGAATACATCCATCAAGGACTCACATCATCTGATGTTATGGATACTGCCTTTTCTTTACAAATTTTAGAAGCTCTTAATTATATAGAAGAAGATCTCTTAAAATTGTTAAACGAATTAGCAAAGAAAGCGATTCAGTACAAAGATTTACCTATGATGGGAAGAACTCATGGAATGCATGCAGAACCAATTACCTTAGGTTTTAAATTTTTGGGATGGTGGTCAGAACTTAAAAGGAATTTAGAAAGATTACGAAAGGCAAAAGAAAATATAAGATATGGAAAGTTTTCAGGTGTTGTTGGTACACTAAGCCATCTGCCTCCTGAAGTAGAAGAATTGGCATGTAAGATTTTAGGATTAGAACCAGAACCAGTTGCTACACAAGTTATTCCAAGGGATAGACATGCAGAAGTAATTTATGTTTTAGGAATGATAGCTTCAGCTTGTGAACGAATTGCTCTTGAAATTAGACATCTTCAAAGAACGGAAGTAGGAGAGTTGGAAGAACCTTTTAGGGAGAAACAAAAAGGATCATCAGCTATGCCTCATAAAAGAAATCCTATTCTTTCTGAAAGAATTTGTGGATTATCAAGAGTGATAAGGTCTTATATGAATTCTGCTTTTGAAAACATTCCTTTGTGGCATGAGAGAGATATTAGTCATTCTTCTGTGGAAAGGGTAATATTTCCAGATGCTACTACTCTCACTGATTATATACTTAATCTAACCTATGAGATAGTTAAGGATATAAAAGTCAATGAAGAGAATATTCAAAGGAATATGAATATTAATTATAGAATATTTTATTCTCAAAACTTGCTATTAGCTCTTACTCAAAAAGGGGTTTTAAGGGATA
>JAPYWU010000007.1 GCA_028276205.1 Dictyoglomaceae bacterium
AGTTAAAAAAGGGTTTTTTGAAAGTAGAGAAAAAGCAAAGTCTGCTATTATTGCTGGATTGGTTAAAGTAGATGGCAAGGTAGCAGATAAACCTGATATAAAATTTTCACCTGATGTTTCTATTAAAATTCAACAATCTCTTCCTTATGTTAGTAAAGGGGGATTTAAACTAAAAAAGGCTTTAGATGAATTTAAGATAAATGTTACAGGATTTATAGCTATTGATATAGGTGCAAGTACTGGTGGATTTACTGACTGTTTATTACAAGAAGGTGTAAAAAAAGTTTATGCTATTGATGTGGGAAAGGGAGTTTTACATGAAAAATTAAGAAAGGATTCAAGAGTTGTGGTAATGGAAGGAATAAATGCAAGGTATTTAAAGGAAGGCGATATCCCAGATAAAGTTGATATTATTACTATAGATGTATCCTTTATATCTTTATTGAAGATATTTCCTGTTATAAAATCTTTTTTAAAAGAAGAAGGAATAGTTATATCGTTGATAAAACCTCAATTTGAAGCATCTCCAAAGGATGTTAGTAAGGGTGGTATAGTAAAAAATATTGACGTTCATTTAAAAGTGATAGAAAATATTAAAAATAATTTAAAAGATCTTGGATTTTATTTAAAAAATATGACATATTTCTTTAGCAAAGAAGGAAAAGGGAATATAGAATATCCGACATTGTTTGCTTTACAAGAAAAAGATGAGATGTCTATAGACAAGATAAAGGAAATAGTAAGGGAGGCCTTTTCAAATTGGAAATTACTTTCCAAAAAATAGGAATATTTTACAATCCCAGAAAAAGAGATGCAAAGAAGGGAATAGAAATAATAAAAGAGTGGGCAATAAAGAAGAATTATGAGATTTTAATAAATAATGATGATGTGGATTTGGGAATAGCAATTGGTGGAGATGGTACTGTATTATATGCTTTGCAAAGGGTGGCATCTAAGGGTATTCCTATAGCAGGAATAAATACAGGTAGACTGGGATTCTTAACTACTGTTGAGTTTAAAGATATAGGTAAATTTTTAAATTCTTTAGATGAAAAGAAGTTTTTCATAGAACAACATCCTGTAATTAAATTAAAAATTGATGAGAAGATTTTTTATGCCTTTAACGAGGTTGTCTTTTTAAAATCTGAAAATACGCCATTGATATCCTTAAATCTATTAATAAATGGGTCTTTATTGAATACTCAACCTGCAGATGGAGTAATTATTGCTACCTCTGCTGGTTCTACAGCTTATGCCTTATCTGCTGGTGGTCCTATAATTTTCCCTGATCTTGAAGCTTTTGAATTTTTACCCATATGTGCCCATTCTCTTATATCGAGACCTGTTGTTTTTCCAATTAATTCGGAAATTCAAATCAGCCTTTCAAAAAGGTCAATACAAGTGCAAGTTTGGGTTGATGGTAAAAAGGTAGATCTTATTGGAAATAAACAAAAAGTTGTTATAACTAAAGCAGAATTTTATGGAAAACTTATTTTCCTTCCTGGATGGGATTTCATTAATAGATTAAAAAAGAAATTACATTGGAGGTAGATAAGAAATGCTTCTTGCACTTAGAGTTAAAGATTTTGCAATAATCGATGAGATAACTTTGGATTTTCATGATGGCTTGAATGTGATCACAGGAGAAACAGGTGCTGGTAAATCTCTGCTTGTGGATGCTTTAGCTTTTTTGCTTGGAGAAAGAGCATCAACAGATATAATTAGAACTGGAAGTAATAGAAGTCTGGTAGAGGCAATGTTTGCTATGAATGAAGAAGCAGAAAGACTATTGGATGAATGGGAGATTCCAAAAGAGAAAGATGGTACATTACTTGTATCAAGAGAATTAAATAAAAATGGAAGAAGTAAATGTAGGGTAAATGGAGAGCTTGTTACAGTAGGCATGTTAGAGCGTTTACTCTCTAATATTCTTGAGATACATGGGCAACATGAACATCAGAAAATTCTTCATAAAGATTTTCAATTAGAAGTTTTTGATCTCTTAGGTGGAGATTCATTAATAGAACAAAAGGAAAAGGTAAAGGAATTATTTTCCAGATTAAAGGGCCTCTATTCCGAAAGGGAAGAAATTTACTCAAAGGAAAAAGAGAGACAGCAAAGAATAGATCTTTTATCTTTTCAGATAGAAGAGATTGAAAAGGCAAATTTAAGAGTAGGAGAAGAAGAGGAGTTATTAGAGCAACGGCAAAAACTACAAAATTTTGAAAAAATAAGATATGGTATTGAGGATGCTATAAAATATCTGTATGAGAACAACGAAGGATATTCAGCTTTTGAATTAATTGGAGAAGGATTAAATAGTATAAAATCTCTTTCTTTTATAGATGAAAATATTTCTGGAGTATTAGAACTTTTAGAAAATGCTAAATTATATCTTAGTGAAGCAGTAGATAATTTAATGAGATATAAAGATAGTTTAGAAATAGATCCTAATGCTCTTGAATATATAGAAGAAAGACTTTATAGAATATCTCAGCTAAAAAGGAAATATGGTAAAAATATAGAAGAGATTTTAGATTATAAGGAAAAAGCTAAAGAAGAACTTAATACATTATCAAATATGGAAGCTCATTTAGAGAATATAGAAAAGGAAATAAAGGAATTGGAGGAAAAGCTTTTATTCGAAAGTGAAGTTCTTTCTCAGATGAGAAGAGAGATTGTGGATAATTTTGTAAGAAGGGTTGAAAATGAGTTAAAGGATTTAGGAATGGAACATGCAAGATTTTCAGTAGATTTTCAGGAACCCACAGGAGGATTTATATTTATTGATGGAATAAAAGTAGGAGAAAAAGGAAGAGAAGTTGTAGAGTTTATGCTTTCATCAAATCCTGGGGAGGCTTTTAAACCCTTAAGACATATAGCATCTGGAGGAGAACTTTCAAGAATAATGCTTGCCTTAAAGACTATACTTAATGAAGTGGATAATACTCCTGTTTTGGTGTTTGATGAAATAGACACGGGCATAGGAGGAGAAACAGCTTATCTACTTGCTCAAAAGTTGTGGAATATATCTAAGAAGAGGCAAGTTTTCTGTGTGACGCATTTACCCCAGATAGCAGCATGGGCTGATTACCATTTCCATGTGGAGAAGAAGATTATAAATGATCAAACAAGAATAAGAGTATCTTTGTTAGAGGATAAAACAAGGGTAATAGAAATATCAAGAATGTTAGGAGGTAGTATAGTTTCTGAAGTAAGTCAACAGCATGCTAAAGAGCTTTTAGTAAAAGCGTCGGAACTTAAAGGTAGAGAAAACTTAAAAGGATTTGGAGGTGGGATGTAAGTTGGATGAGAAAATAATAAATGAAAGGGAAATTTATAAGGGGAGAATAATTACAGTAAAAGAGTACGATGTAGTACTTCAAAATGGTAAATTAGCTAAAAGAGAAGTAGTACATCATCCAGGAGCAGTAGCAATACTACCAATTGCTACAGATGGATCTGTATTTTTTGTAAAGCAATATCGCCTTCCTGCTAAAAAAGTCTTATTAGAAATACCAGCTGGAAAACTTGATTTTGGAGAAGAACCATTAAATTGCGCTAAAAGAGAATTGGAAGAAGAAATAGGATATATTCCAAAAGACTTGAAATTAATACATGTCTTTTATCCATCACCTGGAATAAGTGATGAGATATTATATCTATATGAAGCTTCAGATCTTGAGAAAACAAATACAAATCCTGATGATGATGAATTTTTAGAAATAATTTCTTTAACAAAAGAGGAGATAATAAGAGCTTTAGAAAGTGGTGAGTTTGAGGATTCTAAAACATTGATTGCTGTTTATTACTTTTTAAGATCAAGGAAGATATAAAATTGCAAGGAGGCTTAAGAAAGATATGATTATAGGTGTTCCTAAGGAGATTAAACCTGAAGAAAATCGTGTTGCTATTGTTCCTGGTGGAGTACAAACATTAGTGAAAAAGGGACATAAAGTATATATTGAAAAAGGCGCAGGATTAGGAAGTGGTTTTACAGATGAAGAATACGAAAAGGCAGGAGCAATAATATTAGAAAAGCATGAAGATGTTTTTTATGAGGCAGAATTAATTTTGAAAGTAAAGGAACCTTTGCCTGAAGAATATCCTCTTCTTACTGAAGGGAAAATTTTATTTACTTACTTGCATTTAGCAGCTTCTGAAGAACTTACTAAAAATCTTATTAAAAGTAAAGCAATTTGCATAGCTTATGAAACAGTACAAACAGAAGATGGTTTTTTACCTCTTCTTGCTCCCATGAGTGAGATAGCAGGAAGGATGGCTCCCCAAGAAGGTGCTAAATATTTAGAGAAACCTTTTGGTGGAAGAGGAATTTTATTAGGTGGAGTTCCTGGAGTTCCTTCTGCCAATGTGGTTATAATAGGTGCAGGGACTGTTGGTTTTAATGCTGCAAGAATAGCTTATGGAATGGGTGCATCAGTAACTTTATTAGATATAAATCCAAGAAAATTAAGATTTGTGGATGATTATTTTCAAGGAAAGGTAACTACGATGATAGCAGACGAATACAATATTAGGATGGCTGTAGAATATGCTGATCTCCTTATTGGAGCAGTATTAGTACCAGGGGCTAAAGCCCCCAAAATAATTACGAGAGAACTTTTAAAGAGAATGAAAACAGGTGCTGTTATAGTTGATGTAGCTATTGATCAAGGAGGTTGTGCTGAAACATCACGACCAACAACTCATTTAAATCCTATATATGAGGAGGAAGGTGTAATACATTATACTGTAGCTAATATGCCTGGTGCTGTTCCAAGAACAGCTACAAGAGCTTTAACTCTAAATACCCTTCCTTATGTAATTGAGATTGCTGATAAGGGTTGGGAAAGAGCTGTAAAAGAGAATAAAAGTCTTGCAAAGGGTGTAAACATAGTAAAAGGAAAAATTACATGTGAAGCAGTGGCTAATGCTTTTAACCTACCTTACACTCCTTTGGAAGAAGTATTAAGTTAATAATATGAAAAAACCCCTGGAAAAACCAGGGGTTTTTTAGGTTTTATTTTTAAGTTCAAGAATAATTTTTTCTATATCAGATTTCTGAAAGATATATTTCTTACCACAAAACTCACATTTCACTTCAATATCTTCATTCCCTTTTTGTAGTTCTTCTAATTCCTTTAATCCTAAAGCAATAAGGGTATTTTCAGCTCTTTCTCGACTACATCTACATGAATATTTTAATTCTTCTCTATCGAACATATCGAAATCAAAACCCTCAAATATTTTACTAATTATATCTTCTGGATATAATCCATTTAATATCATTTGACTTGGAGGTTCTAATCTATTTATATTTTCTTCCAACTTATTTACAATATCTTCCTCTGAATCTGGTATTATCTGCACAATATAACCTCCTGCTGCAATTACTTTTCCTTCTTTATTGACATAAACCCCTGCAGCAACTGCAGATGGTTGTTGCTCAGAAGAAGCAAAATAATAAGCTAAATCCTTTGCTATACCCCCAGAAACAAGTGGTGTCATCCCTTGATATGGTTTTTTAAGTCCTAAATCTCTTATAACACTTAATACACCTTCTTTTCCTATTGCGGAAGCCACATCAAGTTTTCCTTCTGGAGTAGGAGGCAAATCTATGTATGGTCTTTTAATATATCCTCTCACATTTCCATTGGCATCAGCATCCGCAAAAACATTTCCTAAGGGACCATTCCCTACAATTTGCAAACTAATTCTTTCATCTTTTTTCTTAAGCATTTTTCCCATGATAGCTGTTAGGGTAAGAGTTCTTCCTAATACTGCTATTGCAGTAGGAGAGGCATTATGTATAATTCTTGCTTGTTCTACCAATTCTGTTGTTTTAGCAACATAAGCAATAATTTTTTTATCTTTTGAAATCCCTCTTATTAGGTAATCCATAATTTTTCACCTCCACTTCATATATTATACTTGACTTTTGTAAATGTTTATTCTTATACTTTTAAAAACTTTCAACAAGGAGGAATATTTATGCGAAAAATATGGGTTATATTATTTCTATTGATATTTCTTTTAAGTTTACCAATATTTGGAGCTTCTGCTATAGAGAGGATTAAGAAAGCGGGTGTTATTAAAGTTGGTAGTGATGTGGCTTATGCACCTTTTGAGTTTATGGAGGGCGATAAGCCTGTAGGTTTTGATATAGATATAGCTAATGAAATTGCAAAAGCCTTAGGAGTAAAATTACAAGTTGTAAATACCTCTTTTGATGGTATAATAGCTGCATTAAAGGCAAAGAAGTTTGATATGATCATTTCTGCAATGACAATTACAGAAGAAAGGAAAAAAGAAATATCCTTTTCTATTCCTTATTATGATTCGGGACAGATAATAGTTGTAAGAAGTGATAATAAGGATATAAAAAGTGAAAAAGATTTGAAGGGTAAAATAGTTGGGGTACAATTAGGAACAACAGGAGAAATAAGTGCTAAAAAGTTAAAGGATCAAGTAGGGATTAAAGAGATAAGAAGCTATGAAACAATTCCAGAAGCATTTATGGATCTTGAACTTGGAAGACTTGATGCAGTTATAAATGATCTTCCAGTATCCCTTTATTATTCAAAGAATAATCCAAAGTTAAAATGTGTAGGAAAACCCTTTACTAAGGAGCAATATGGAATTGCTGTGAGAAAAGAAGATACTGATCTTTTAAAGAAAATAAACGAGATTTTAGTAAATATAAAGAAAAGTGGTAAATATAAAGAAATTTATAAAAAATGGTTTGGTACGGAACCTATAGAGTAGAGGTGATATTTTGGATTTTAATATAAATATCTTCATAGAAAGTATACCATATCTATTGAGAGGCGCATTGGTGACTTTGCGCCTCTCAATTATATCAGTAGGTATTGGTGTAGTTTTAGGGTTATTTATTGGGCTTGCAAGAATTTCAAAAAGATATATTTTTAGAATACCTGCCACATTATATGTGGAAGTTATAAGGGGTACACCCCTATTAATGCAGCTTCTTATCATATATTATGCTTTACCATCCTTTGGTATAAATTTAGGAGCTATTACTGCAGCTATTGTCGGACTATCAATTAATAGCGCTGCATATACAGGAGAAATTTTTAGGGGTGGAATTCAATCTATAGAGAAAGGACAAATGGAAGCTGCAAGATCCTTAGGTATGTCCTATTTTCAAGCCATGAGATATGTGATTTTACCACAAGCTTTTAGAAGAATTCTGCCTCCTTTAACTAATGAATTTGTCTCCATGTTAAAAGAAAGCTCTTTAGCCTCTACTTTAGCTGTTACTGAACTTTTAAGGGCAGGTAGAGAGATCGTTGCTTGGAAAGCAAATGTCTTTAGTCCCTTTTTAGGGGTTACCCTTATCTATCTTCTTATGACTTTACCTTTAACCCGTTTATCAATATGGATGGAAAAGAGGTTGAAAACAAGTGATTAAGGTTGTAAATCTTCATAAGAAGTTTAAAAATCTTCATGTATTAAAAGGGATAAACCTGGAAGTAAAAAAAGGAGAAGTTTTGGTTATTATTGGTCCAAGTGGTGGAGGTAAAAGCACACTTTTAAGATGTATAAATAGGTTGGAGGAACCTACCGAAGGAGAAATATATATAGATGGGATAAAAATTACGGATCCTAAGATAGATATAAATAAAATAAGACAAAAGGTGGGTATGGTCTTTCAATTATTCAATTTATTTCCTCATCTTACAGCTCTTGAAAACATAACTTTAGCTCCAATAAAGGTTAAAAAAATAGATCCTAAAATAGCTAAAGAGAAGGCATATGATCTTTTGAGAAGAGTAGGGCTTCAAGATAAAGCAAATAGTTATCCATCTCAGCTTTCTGGAGGTCAACAGCAAAGAATAGCTATTGCAAGAGCATTAGCTATGGAACCAGAGGTAATGCTTTTTGATGAACCAACATCAGCTATAGATCCTGAAATGACAAAAGAGGTTTTGGATGTGATCAGGGAACTTGCTCATGATGGCATGACTATGATAATTGCTACCCATGAAATGGGTTTTGCAAGAGAAGTGGCTCATCGGATTATATTTTTAGATCAAGGACAGATAGTTGAAGAAGGGAGCCCTAAAGAATTTTTTGAAAACCCTAAAGAAGAGAGAACTATTGAATTTTTAAGTAAAATTCTTTCTGTTTGACAAAGTCCGCTTTTTCTGGTAAATTATCCTTTAACAAAAAATCTCAAAGGGGAGAAATAAAGGAAAGAGGGGTGAATTATTTTCTTTGATTTCTTCATCGACAAAGTTATTAGGGCTTATTGGATACCCTTTAGGGCATTCCATATCTTTTTATATACACAATGTCTCTTTTCAGACATCAAGTATTGATGCTATTTACTTAAATATTCCCATTTTACCCGAAAATTTTAACCAAGCGTTTTTAGGATTAAAGTATTTACCTATTTGGGGACTTAATGTAACTGTGCCCTTTAAAGAGAAAGTTATAGAATTTTTAGATGATCTTTCACCTACAGCAAAAATGCTTAAGGCAGTGAATACTATCTATAAAGATGAGAAAAACCGTTGGTTGGGTGATAATACAGATTTACCAGGTTTTTTATATACATTAAAGGAATTAAATCTTCCACAGGATGTGATTTATTTAGTATTAGGAGCTGGGGGAGCATGTAGAGCGGTTTTATACGCATTAATTGAATATGGAGTAAGGGAGATCTTTTTAACAAATAGAACCTATGAAAGGGCAGTAAGATTAGCAGAAGAGATATGGAGTAATAAAGGTATTAATATTAAACTATTACCTTGGGACGAGAAGGAAAAAATTAAAGATAAATTTATACTGATAAATACCACATCATTAGGACTTGATGGAAAGAGTAATCCTTGGGATTCATCTTTAGATAAGGCTGTTTTTGTTTATGATCTAATATATAACCCACCATTGACACCTCTTTTGATAATGGCAAAAGAAAATAATATTCCTTATAAAAATGGTCTTGATATGCTCATATATCAGGCAGCATTTTCTTGGGAGAGATGGTTTGGTTTTATGGGACCTGTGGAGGTTATGAAAAAGGAGGCAGAAAAAATAATATGCGTTTCTTAACAGCTGGTGAGTCTCACGGAAAGGGTCTATTAGTAATAATAGAAGGGGTTCCTGCAGGTTTTAAGATAAATAAAGAAGATATAGATAAGGAACTTCAAAGAAGGCAAAGAGGATATGGTAGAGGAAAGAGAATGGAAATTGAAAAAGATATGGTAGAAATTATTTCAGGAATAAGAGGTGGATATACCTTAGGATCACCTATAGGATTTTTAATAAAGAATAGAGATTGGGAAAATTGGAAAAATGTTATGGATCCTGAAGAAATTTACGATTATATTCCTGTAACAAAACCAAGGGCGGGGCATGCTGATTTTGCTGGAGTTATTAAGTATCATTTTGATGATATAAGGAATATCCTGGAAAGGGCAAGTGCAAGGGAGACATCTGCAAGGGTTGCAGTAGGAGCTGTTGCTAAATGTATATTGAGAGAATTTGATATAGATATAATAAGTTTTGTTGAAGGGATAGGTAATATTGAGGGTAGATTTGATATTAACAACTTTTCTTGGGATGATATTAAAAATAAAGTAGAAAACTCAGATCTAAGAATGATTGACAAAGAATTAGAAGAGCAGGCAAAGAAATTAATAGATGAAGCAAAGGAATCAGGAGATACTCTTGGTGGAAGATTTATTTTACTTGCCAAAAATGTTCCTATTGGGATAGGAAGTCATGTTCATTGGGATAGAAGACTTGATGCATTACTGGCATATGCAATTATGAGTATTCCCTCAGTAAAGGGAGTAGAGATTGGGGAAGCTTTTTTATCAAGTAGAGAAAAGGGTTCAAGGGTTCATGATGAATTTATTAATGAGGGTATAAAATTCAGAAAAACAAATTATGCAGGAGGAGTAGAAGGTGGTATATCGAACGGAGAAATAATAATGATTAGAGCTGCAGTAAAACCAATACCAACATTGAGAAAACCATTAAAAACCTTTGACATAAAAGAAAAGAAGATTTCTGAAGGATATTATGAAAGAAGTGATGTTTGTGTGGTTTCATCCGCTGGAATTGTAGGTGAAGCAATGATGGCTTGGATAATTGCAGACGAGTTTCTCAAGAAATTTTCTGGAGATCATATAGATGAGATTAAATTGTCTTATGAGAATTATATAAATTATGTACATAAGAGGTTGGGATGGAAGAGTTAAAGATTTATTTACCTGATAAAAGAGAATATCCTATATATATTGGTGATAATATATTAAAGGAAAAAATTAATGAATTAATTTTGCCATATTCCTCTTCTTTTGTTATAACTCATAATTTTTTAATTGATTATTTCAGGGATGATTTCATAAATATAAAGTATGATTCATTTATATTTGTTCCTGAAGGAGAAAAAAGTAAATCCTTTAAAGAAGTTATTAGAATTGTCAGAAATATAACTAATTTAGGTGCTGATAGAAAAAGTGTTTTATTAGCTTTTGGTGGAGGAGTTATTGGAGACTTAACGGGATTTTTGGCTTCCATTTATATGAGAGGAATTGATTATATACAGATACCTACCACCTTACTTGCACAAGTAGATAGCTCAATAGGAGGAAAGACAGGAATAAATATACCAGAGGGAAAAAACTTAGTAGGCACCTTTTATCATCCAAAAGCTGTTATTATTGATGTTAAGACTCTGGAGACTCTTCCTCAAAGGGAATATATAAGTGGTATAGCAGAGATCGTTAAATATGGAGTAATTATGGATTATGAGCTTTTTGAATATTTGGAGAAAAATTATTTGGATATTAAGAATCGAAATAAAGAAAAATTGATATTTATTATAAGGAGAAGTCTTGAATGTAAAAAATATGTGGTTGAAAAAGATGAAAAGGAATCATCTTTAAGAATGATCTTAAATTTTGGACATACCTTTGGTCATGCCATAGAGGCAAAAAGTAGATATAAAAAGTATTTGCATGGAGAAGCAGTAGCTATTGGCATGATATTAGCTACTCAATTGGCATATAAACTGAAAATGTGTGATCTCTCAGTGTATGAAAGATTAAAAAAACTTTTATTAAATTTTGGATTTTCTGTGAATAATCCCTATAAATTGGAAGAACTTATTCCATTTATACAGCGAGATAAGAAAGCCTACAAAGGAAAGTTAAGATTTATATTACCAGAAAAGATTGGAGAGGTAAAAATTGTAGATTATTTGAAAGAAGAAGATATTATAAGGGTTATGAAAGAGGGTGATATTTATGGAATCTGAGTTTTATGAGTTTAAGAACTTATCTTTTTTATTCAATTCTAATCTTTTTAAGGGAGGAAAGGAAAGAAAATGATAATTGTATTAAAAGCGGGAGCTTCTGATGAAGATATCCAAAGAGTTGTTGAAAAATTAAAAGAATTTAATTATGGTGCTCACATTTCAAGGGGTGAAAATAGAGTTGTTATTGGTGCTATAGGGGAGAAGAGAATGGAAGAGAAAATTTTGATAATGGAACAGATAAGTTCATTACCTTTTGTTGAGCAGGTAATCCCTATATTATCTCCATATAAATTAGTAACAAAGGAATTTAATCCTTCAGGAACCAAAATTAGAATATCTCCTGATGTGGAAATAGGAAATGATCAAATAGTAGTTATGGCAGGTCCATGTGCTGTGGAAAGTAAAGAGCAACTATTTGAGATAGCAGAATTTGTAAAAGAAGTAGGGGCTAAGGTTTTAAGAGGAGGCGCTTTTAAACCTCGCACATCTCCTTATAGTTTCCAAGGGCTTGGAATAGAGGGATTAAAATTACTTTATGAAGCTAAGCAAAAATATGGATTACCAGTTATCACAGAAGTAATGGATCCAAGAGATTTAGAAATAGTAGCAGAGTATGCAGATATAATTCAGATAGGTGCCAGAAATATGCAGAATTTTACTTTACTTAAAGAAGTAGGTAAATTAAGAAAACCTGTTCTTTTAAAAAGAGGTATTTCTGCTACTTTAGAAGAATTTCTCTTTGCAGCTGAATATATAATGGTAGGTGGAAATTCAGAAGTTATCTTATGTGAGAGAGGAATTAGAACCTTTTCAGATTACTCAAGAAATACTTTAGATTTAACTATTGTGCCAGCTTTGAAGCATAAGACTCATCTTCCTGTATTTGTAGATCCAAGCCATGGAACAGGTAATTTTAGATATGTTCCAAGTATGGCGAAAGCAGCTATAGCTGCAGGAGCTGACGGATTAATAATTGAAGTCCATCCCCATCCAGAAAAGGCTCTTTCAGATGGCCCTCAATCATTAACATTTTCTGATTTCAGAAGACTTATGAATGAATTAAAAAGTATAGCAGATGCTATTGGCAGAAGATTATGAAAATAGGAATAATAGGATTAGGATTAATTGGTACATCTATAGCAATGGCAATTAAAAAAAAGGATAGAGATATAGAAATATGGGGAATTGATAAAGATATTGATACTATTAATTTTCTAAGAGATAAAGACATTTTTAGCTATATTTCTATTGATATACATGAGATTGAAAGAGAAATAGAAGACACAGATATAATATTTATATCAGTATATCCTTCTGGGGTTAAGGATGTGCTTTTAAATCTTAAAAACTATATAACAGAAAGAAATATTATAAGTGATACCAGTAGTACTAAAGGTAAAATTATGACTTATGTAACTAACGATAAATTATTATGTAAAGTTTTTATAGGCGGACACCCCTTAGCAGGAAGAGAGGTTTCTGGAGCATATGGAGCTATACCTGATTTATTCAAAGGTAAGATTTATTTTCTTTCCCCTGCTAAGGGGGTAGAAAAAGATAAAATAGATACTTTGATGAGTTTTATTGAAAATATAGGAGCTTTACCAATTTTGATAGATCCATATGAACATGATAGGATTCTTGCATACTCAAGTCATTTACCACAGATTGTTGCTTATTTGTTAGCTTATACATCAATAAAAGATTCGCCTAATTTTTTTGGAACAGGTTTTAAGGATACAACAAGAATAGCAAAAAGTGATACTAAACTTTGGATGGATATTATAAAGGAAAATTATGACGAAATATTGAATGTAGTTTATGAGTTTAAAAATAATATAGATCTTTTTAGTAGCTATTTAAAGGATAAAAATTTCGATAAAATAGAAGAAATATTTAAAACAGCTAGGGAAAAAAGAATGAAAATTGAGGGGTAAAATATGAAGAAAATAGTTATAAAGAAGAGTCTCTCTTTAAGAGGAGAAGTTTTAGTACCAGGTGATAAATCTATCTCCCATAGAGCTTTAATTTTTTCTGCCCTATCTGAGGGAGAAGCTAAAATAGAGAATTTTTTATTTTCTCAAGATTGTCTTTCTACAATGAATTGTTTAAAAAACTTAGGTGTAAACATAGAGATTCTTGAGAAAGTAGTAAAAGTAAAAGGAGTAGGAATTAGAGGTCTTAAAGAGCCTGAGGATGTTTTAGATGCAGGCAATTCTGGAACTACAATAAGGCTTCTTACTGGGCTTTTAAGTGGTATACCAAATATGTTTACAGTTATAACAGGGGATTCATCTCTGAGAAGGAGACCCATGAGAAGAGTTATTGATCCATTGATGAATATGGGGGCAATGATCTGGGGAAGAAATGATAACAACAATCCTCCTTTAGCTATAAGAGGTAATCAACTTAAAGGTTTCAAGCATATATTAAAAGTAGCAAGTGCTCAGGTTAAGTCAGCGCTTCTTATAGCTGGTTTATTGGCTGAAGGTGAGACATGGGTTACTGAACCTGCATTATCAAGAGATCATACAGAAAGAATGTTTGAGTATTTAGGATTACCGTTGGAAAGGGAGGGCTTAACATTAAAGACTCACAAAATAGAAGGGTATAAAGCAAAGGATTTTTATATTCCAGGAGATATATCTTCTGCTGCATTTCTGATTGGTGCAGGGCTAATTTCTGAAGGATCAAGTGTGGTTATTAAAAATGTAGGTTTAAATCCAACACGAGTAGGTATGTTGGAGATATTAAAAAAATCAGGTGCAAAAATTGAAATATTAAAGGAATGGGAAGCAGGAAAAGAACCTATAGGTGATATCAAAGTAGAATTTTCAGAATTAGAACCAATAGAAGTTATGGGAGACATTGTACCAAGTCTCATAGATGAGGTTCCAATTTTAGCTATTATTGCAACACAGGCAAAAGGAAAAAGTGTTTTTAAAGATGTGGAAGAACTGAAGGTGAAAGAATCTGATAGAATAAAAGCCATAGTCAATGGAATAAATAAAATGGGTGGTAAGGCAGAAGAAATTGATGGAGGATTTGTAGTATATGGTCCCTCTAAACTTATAGGATCCGAGATAGATACTTTTAGTGATCATAGAATTGCCATGTCATTTGCTATTGCAGGTTTAGTGGCAGAAGGAGAAACAATAGTAGAAAGTGAAAGTATTAGTATATCTTTTCCTAACTTTGTTGAAGTTATTTTTCAGTTAGGAGGTAATATTATTGAGTTATCGGCCTAAATGGGTAGATGATGATGTAGATTTTTTAGTAAAGGCGATTCTTTCTTTAAAAAATGAAGAAGAAGTATTAAGATTTCTTGAAGATATATGTACTATAAACGAAATCGAAGAGCTGTCTCAGAGGCTTAAAGTCGCAAAAATGCTTTATGAAGGAAAATCTTATGAGGAAATTGAAAAAGAAACAGGAGCAAGTTCTGCCACTATTAGTAGAGTGAAAAAATTTCTGTATTATGGAGCAGATGGATATAAAACTGTATTAGATAGATTAATAAAAAAAGAAGGGTAGGACTTAAATCCTACCCTTCTTTGTATAACCAGCATTTTACCCAATGGTCTTTTGCAATATTAATTTCCTTTGGCTCTTCCTTCTTACATATTTCCATAGCAAAAGAACATCTTGGATGAAAACGACATCCTTCTGGTGGATTAATAAGATTTGGTGGTTCGCCAGGTGGTACTTCTCTTAGTTTAAACCTATTTGAAGGATCTGGATCTGGTATTGCAGATAGAAGAGCTTTTGTATATGGATGTAAAGGATTACTTAATAATTCATCAGTTTTTGCTCTTTCTACTAAGTTTCCAGCATACATAATGAAAATCCAATCTGAGAATGCTCTTACAGTAGCAAGATCATGAGTTATATAAATTAAACTCATATTATGGTTCATTTGGATATCTCTTAAAAGATCTAAAATTTCAATTCTTACAGAAGCGTCTAACATTGATACAGGTTCATCAGCCACTATTAATTTAGGTTTCATAATAAGTGCTCTTGCTATAACTACTCTTTGCATTTGTCCACCGGAGAGCATGTGGGGATATTTATTTATAAAATCTGAAACTGGTGTTAATTTTACTTCTTCCAAAGCCTTTATAATCATTTCTTTTCTTGATTCTGGGGTTCCTATCTTATTAATAATTAAAGGTTCTTCTAAAATTCTATAAACACTAAAGTGGGGAGCTAATGCTCCAAAAGGATCTTGTTGTACAAATCCTGTCTCCTTTCTATACCAATTTAGTTCTTTAAAAGGCAAATTTGTAATATCTTTATCTTCAAAGAGAATTTTTCCATCCGTAGGTTCGTAAAGCCTTAGAATTGTTCTTCCGAGGGTAGTTTTACCAGATCCACTTTCTCCTACTAAGGATATGGTTTCTCCTTTCTTTAACTCAAAGTTTACTCCGTCTACAGCTTTTACGTATAGAGGTTGTGAAATTATTGTTTTCCTAATTTCAAACCAAACTTTTAGATTTTCAACTTTAAGTAAGATTTCGTTGTTATTCATGGCTCTCACCTATATAACATTTTGCAAAATGTTCTTCACCTTTTTTAAACATAGGAGGTTCTTTTTCTCTGCATATATCCATAACATATTGGCACCTTGGATGAAATCTACATCCTTTAGGTGGAGAAATAAGACTTGGGGGAGAACCTGGAATAGACTTTAATTTTTTTGTTGTTTTTAAAGTTGGTACACTGTTAAGAAGCATCATAGTATAACCATGGGCTGGTGAGTTATAAAAGTTTTCGGCAGGACTTAACTCTACAATTTCACCTGCATACATTACTGCTACTTTATCTGCAAGCTCACTTGTGGTTGCTATATCATGGGTTATGAAAATATATGTAAGGTTTAGTTCCTTTTTCAGAACCTTTAATAAGTTTAAAATATTAGCTTGAGTAATAACATCTAAAGCAGATGTTGGCTCATCTAATATAACTACTTTAGGATGTGTGACTAAGGCCATGGCAATCACAACTCTTTGTTTCATTCCACCGGAGAGTTCAAAAGGATATCTTTCTGCAAAGGATTCTGAAATACCTACTAAACTTAGCATTTCTTTTGCTCTTTTAAAGGCTGAATCTTTGTCCATACCCATATGTACAATCAATGGTTCTGCTACTTGATAAACTACTTTTAATACAGGGTTAAGAGAGTTCATAGCTCCTTGAAAAACCATAGAGATTTTACTCCATAGTATGTTTTTACGAAAATTATCTTCTTTTAGAGATAAAATATCTTCACCATCAAGATATATTTTTCCACTTGTTTTTTCCAAATTTCTTGGAAAAAGTCTCAGAATACCTCTTGCGAGAGAACTTTTTCCACAACCTGATTCTCCAACAATAGCTAAAGTTTCTCCTTCTTTTAATTCAAAGCTTACATTTCTAACTGCTTCCAAACTTCCCTTTTGAGTTTTATATGAGACTGAAAAATTCTCAAGCTTAAGTACTACATCTGCCATTTTCTTCACTCCTATATCTCTTTTAGTCTTGGGTTTACTATCTTATCAATGACAAATCCAAGTAATGCAAAGGAAATAGCCATAAGAATAATTATGATAGATGGTTCTATTACCCAATAGTAGAATCCTTTATATAAGGCTCCATTTTGAAAAGCATCTTCTATAATTCTTCCGAGAGTTGGCTCTGTTGGATCTAATACTCCAAATAAAGATAAGATTGCCTCTAAAAATATATAAGAAGGTATGCTTATAATTAAGCCAGGAATAACTGGCGGTAAGATTTTAGGAATAATATATAAGAACACTATTCTCATGTTACTTGCCCCGTAAGTTCTTGCAGCTTCTATATATGGTAAGGTTTTGACTTGCAATACCATAGCTCTTTGAGTTTTTATACCTGAGCCAAAAAGACTTAATATTATTAGTACAACAAGTAATTTCCATATAGTTAATTTGTAGAATAGGGAAATCATTATCATTAAAGGTAGAAATGGAAGAAGCATGTATATCTCTGTAAGTCTTTGAATTAAGTTATCTACTACTCCTCCGTACCAACCACTAACTGTTGCAAGGATTAACTGAATAATAGTGATGCTTAGAGATGCTCCTAAACCAAAAGCAAGGTCAACAGGCATTCCCCATAAAATTCCTAATTCTAAAGGTCTTCTAAGATGGTCAGTGCCAGCTATGCCATAAACTTTTCCATAGATAATAGGTTCTATCTCGATAGTATCTGATTTATCTGAAAATTGTACTTCTACTATAAAGGAATAAGATCCTTTTGCAATGGATTGATTTTCATTAGGCTCAATAAATAGTCCTTTCATAGCGGATATAGGGAAAGGAGGATAATATCCTAATTTTTCTTGAATGTACTTGGTTAAATTTTCTTCTATGGATGTTTCATTTCCTAAATAAAAAGTATCTGCTTCTGATCTTTGTTGTTTTTCTATGAGAAAAATTTTGTCTCCTTTTGTATTGATCCAATAAACTCTTAAAATTGGTGGATTGTTTTTATAACTACTTTTAAGGAATATATTAAATTCGCTGGGAAAATCATCATAAAAATAAGAAAAATTATACACGTATTTAAGAATCTTAGGATTATCTGATATAGTTTCAATTTTAGGTTCTTGAAGGTTTATGTTTTTTGGAAGATTTTTCCCTATAAAGAACGCCCACCAAGATGGCATTGCATTTCTTGGATATTTAAGCCAAGCTTGGCTATCATTCCATAAAGTTTTAACCTCATTATAAGGCATACTTAAATATGCATAAATAGAAAGCACAATTAGTATGAAAAATATAAATAAAGAAAATAAACCAGCCTTGCTCTTAATAACTTCTTTTATTATTCCTTTTAAACTATAAGATGATGTAAATTCCATATTGTCCATACTTTTTCACCTCATATTCTAACTCTTGGATCAATTAGAGCATAAATAAAGTCTAAAAGTAAAACAGTGGCCCCTAAAAGATATGCATATATTACAGTTATTCCTACTATCACTGGAGCATCGAATGATCCTATAGCTCGGAAAAGAACCATACCTAATCCTGGCCAGTTGAAAATACTTTCTGTAACTATTGCTCCCATCCAAGAAGAAATAAGAGCTAATGCGAATGAGGTTACAATAGGTGGAAGGGCAGGCTTTAATATATATTTTCTTTCGATAATTTTATCAGGAAGTCCTTTAGCCTTAGCAACTTCAACATAATCCTCTGTGGAATAAATGAGGAAAAAGTTTCTTTGGCTGTAGGCGCCTAAGAAAAGGAAGCTTAGAAGCCATGAAGAAACAGGAAGAATCATATGCTTTAAGACACTCAATACTTTTCCTAAAAAGTCAGTAGGTGGTGGAAAGTCCATAAATCCACCTGGTGGTAATATATGAATCCACGAATAGAAAATCATGATAAGGAAAATCCCATAAAACCAACCTGGAATGGTAGAAAGGGGTGATAAATATACTATCAATTTATCTAAAAATGAACCATAGCTTCTTGAAAGTTTTAACCCAAGATATAGAGTAATAAAGAATTCTAAAAGAGTAATAGTGGTAAAGAGCAATATAGATAAAGGAATTCTTTCTAAAATAATATTTTTTACGAGCATTGAGCCGCTATCGCTGGTCATAGTAGTAGCAGTTCCAAGATCTAAGAGAAGTGCCCTTTTTAGGTGATAGATACTTCTAATAAAGAAGGGTTGGTCAAGACCTCTTCTTCTTAGCTCATTCCTTACTCTACTTTCTATGATCTTTTGTTTCTGCTCATCAGTATATCCTCTTATTGTGGGATCATTTCTTATATTCATTGCAACACTCATTCTTATTTCATCCTCTACTATTTTGTCTACGTATCCTCCTGCATTTGCAATGACTATTGTTAAATAGATAGCGATGGCAACAGTAATAAAAATTGCTACTGCTCTTTTAAGAAAATATAAAAGTATTTTTTTTAGCTCCTTTATCTTCATCAACCTCCTTTTTATAAAAGTTCAAAAAAAAACCCAGGGGATTTTCTCCCCTGGGTTTATATTATACTATATTTTACTTCAAAAATTTAGCATTCTTTAAGAGAACTGTATGAGCAACAGTATCTGCTTTTTCAAGATAGTAAGGACCATTGCTTACCCAGAAATGTTTAAATCTGTTGTACCAGTTAGCAAGAGCGGTATATCTTTCTTTGATTTCTCCTTCTTTTACATATTTTCCAACAAAATTCTTAAATGGTAAATAGTTATCTTTTTGTGATTTATCAAGCATTTCTTTTAGTACTTCTAAGCTTGGTCCGCCAATGTAGTTCATCCATTCTACTTTTTGGGCTTCAGCTTTATCCGCAGAGAAGGCAAGTTTACCTTCTTCTTCTGCTCTTATTCCTATTGCAAGGTCATGCCATGGGAATAATACAGAGGTGGTAGGCCAGAGAGCTGTCAATTCTGCATCAAGTTCAGCATAGTTGGTGTAGTACTCAACAATAAGTGGATGCTCTTTTACAATCTTCCATGCTACAAAACTTTCTCTCCAAGAATTAAAGTAGTCTACATAGCTTTCATCATATAGTTTGCTATCTTTACTTGCTCTTTCAAAACCTATAATAAAGTCAACTAAATAATCTGCAATACTTTGGACTGTTCCATCATGGTATTTACTCTTACCAATAACATCTCCATAGTTAATTACTACTTTTACTTTGGCTTCTTTCACACCAGCTTCTTTTGCAGTAACCATAGTTTGTTTCTTTGCATCCCATCCATACCATGCATCATCTGGTACAGTAACAGTTTTAACCTTCTTGAACTTTAGCCAGCTTTCTGATCCCTTATTTGGGAAAGTAGGAACATCTGCTGAAACAGTAAGGTCCGCACTCTGGATACCTAAGAGTATAGGAAGTCCTGTATATGGATGAATAATATAGTTTCTTCCAAAGGTTGCTTCCCAGAAAATAGTATCGTAAACCCAGTTGGATCCAGCTACTGGGTTCCATGGATCAATTATTACTTCAGCCATTCCTGCTTTAACGCTTCCACCCTCTTTTCCAGCAATCCTTAAAGTGTATGGCCATGCTCTTGATGAATTTCCACCTGCATAATCTACTGCTATATCTATATTCTTTCTTCTTGCCCATGCAGCTTTTTGGTCAATTAAAAAGATTCTTACTGAATCTTTCAAACAAAGTTCTAATGCTTTTCTCATTAAGTAGTTTCTTTCAGCCATTGATTTAAAGCTTCTTTGAGCAAGTTTATTTGCTATATCTCTAAATTCCTTATCAGGTTTGTAAGCTCTCCAAAGAGGAGAATAGGACATTTCAGAATC
>JAPYWU010000126.1 GCA_028276205.1 Dictyoglomaceae bacterium
TTTTGATTTGCCCAAAGCAAAGCATAAAAAGGCAGGTTACTTTTTGTATATTGAAGATGGGAAATTTAAAATTGATACATATTAAATTAGGGGGTAAAGAAAGATGGGTAAATCTATAGTAATAACTTCAGGGAAGGGTGGTGTTGGTAAGACTACTGCAGTGGCTAACATTGGTACTGGTCTTGCTATGAGGGGACTTAAGGTTGCTCTTGTAGATACAGATATAGGACTTAGAAATTTAGATCTTCTTTTAGGTTTGGAAAATAGAATAGTGTACAACATTGTGGATGTGGTGGAAGGAAAATGTAGTCTGAAACAAGCTTTAGTTAAGGATAAAAGATTAAATAATCTTTATCTGTTACCTGCTGCCCAAACAAAAGAGAAGGAAGCTGTTTCTATTGATCAGATGAAAGAGGTGATAAATGACCTTAAGATAGAGTTTGATTATGTAATAATAGATTCTCCAGCTGGTATAGAGCATGGATTTAAGAGTGCTATATCAGGGGCTGATGAGGCTATAGTTATTACAACTCCTGAAGTTTCATCAGTTAGAGATGCAGATAGAGTTATTGGTCTTTTAGAAGCTTATGGACTCAGAGATCCGAGACTTATCATTAACAGGGTAAGGTTTGATATGGTAAGAAATGGTGAAATGCTTGGGGTTGATGATTTGTTGGATATTCTCTCTATAGAACTTTTAGGAATTATTCCAGAAGATGAAAATTTAATAATAAGTGTAAACAAAGGAGAACCTATCATTTATTCAGGAAATAAATATAAATCCGCTTTAGCCTTTAATTTAATAGTGAAGAGACTTTTAGGAGAAGATGTATCATGGGATGAGCTTGAAAAATCTGAAAGTTTCATAGAAAAGATTTTTAAGATATTTAAGGGGTAAAAAGGGGAGGTTAAGATGATTATAACTAATATATGGGGAAAAAAGATGTCTTCTAAAGAAATTGCAAAAGAAAGACTTCAAGTTATTCTTGTCTATGATAGGGCGAAAATTGAGCCTAAAATGATAGAAAGCTTAAAAGAAGATTTAATTAAAGCGGTATCTAAATATCTCACTTTTGAACCTGATAATATGAGAATTGAATTATCCCAGGAGGATAACAAATCTATTTTAAGAATTGATATACCATTAAAAGAATAGATTTTTAGGAGAGGTAAGGATTATGGATTTTCTTAAAGATTTAAGTGAGGAGCAATTATCCGCAGTTTTAGAGGTGGATAATCCTTTACTGATACTTGCAGGGGCTGGAAGTGGTAAAACAAGGGTAATAACATACAAAATAGCTTATCTCATATCTCAAAAATATGCAAAACCTGAAAACATTGTGGCTTTAACTTTTACGAATAAAGCAGCTGGTGAGATGAAAAATAGAATAAAAAAATTGATATTACCAGAAGATGCTGAAAAAGTTTGGGCTGGAACTTTTCATGGGTTTGGATTATATCTTTTAAAAACCTATGGAAAAAGATTTGGGTTTCCGAGCAATTTTGTGATATATGATGAAGATGCCCAAGAAGAAGTTATTAAAGAGATACTTAAGGATATTGCAAGGGATGACGACTATAACTCTAAGGATATTAAAGATAAAATCTCTCGCTTAAAGGATAAGCTAATAACTCCTGAAGATTTTCAGTCCATGATTTCTAATAATTTTGATGAGATAGTATTAGAAATCTATAGAAAATATGAGAATTATTTGAGGAAAAATAATGCTGTCGATTTTTCAGATCTTCTTATTTATTCCATTAAATTGTTGCAAGAAAATTCTGCTTTAAAGGGTTATATCCAAGATAAATTAGAATATGTTTTAGTTGATGAATATCAAGATACTAATAGAGCACAGTACGAACTTTTTAAAATTCTTGTAGAAGAGAAGAAAAAGTTTTCTGTGGTAGGAGATGACGATCAAAGTATATATAGTTGGAGAGGGGCTGATTATCAAAATATTTTTAGATTGGAGAAAGACTTTAAAAATTTAAAGATAATATTTTTAACCAAAAATTTTAGATCAACACAACAAATTCTTGATATAGCAAATGCTTTAATAGTAAATAATGATAAAAGATATCCTAAAAAATTATGGAGCGATATAAAGAATGGAAACCATCCTATACTTTTTAGGGCTATAAATGAAGAGGATGAAGCAAATTTTGTGGTAAGGCAAATAAAAATAGAGCTTTTAAAAGGCAAAAATCTTTCTGAAATTGCAGTTTTATATAGAACAAATAGACAATCAAGAGTGTTTGAAGAAGCCTTTATTAGGTCTAATCTTCCATATAAAGTAATAGGGGGAATAAGTTTTTTTGATAGGAAAGAAGTTAAAGATTTAGTTGCATATCTAAATATCTTATATGATCCCAATGATATTATAAGTTTAAAGAGGATAATTAATGTACCTAAAAGAGGCATTGGTGAGGTTACTTATAATTTGATAAAAGAATATTATAACAAGGGCTATTCTTTATTGGAAGCAGTTAAGGAAGTATCAAAGATAAAGAAAGAGGTAAAAAGCTTTTTAGATATTTGGAGTTATTTATTAGAGATAAAAGATAAGATCAATATTGAAAAACTTATAGAGACTATTATTGATAAAACTGGCTATATGAAAGAAATAGAGAAGTATGATAGAGATACTTTAGAGGCAAAAAAAGAAAATCTTTTAGAATTAATTGAGTTTAGTAGAAAGTTTTCTGAAAATAATGATTTAGGAGAATTTCTATCTCATCTTACTTTAAGTAGCAGTAAGATAGAAGATTCTCTTGAAAGTGATAAGATTTCTCTTATTACTCTGCACAGTGTAAAAGGATTGGAATTTGATGTTGTTTTTCTTGTTGGTCTAGAAGAAGGTATACTTCCTCATTATAATGCTACTACAAGAGAGGAAATAGAAGAAGAGAGAAGATTGTGTTATGTGGGTATAACGAGAGCTAAAGAGAAATTATATATGTCTTATGCTTCAAAAAGATATAATAGATATCAAGAACCATCTCGATTTGTAGAGGAAATTTCTCATCTTCTAAATGTGAAAAAATAAGTATTTTATGGTATAATAAATACCGCAAGTCGGGGCGTAGCGCAGGGGAAGCGCGTCCGTTTGGGGTGCGGAAGGTCGCTGGTTCGAGTCCAGTCGCCCCGACCATCTTATTATGCGGGGCGTAGCGCAGTTGGCTAGCGCGCCTGCTTCGGGAGTAGGAGGTCGCTGGTTCAAGTCCAGTCGCCCCGACCATTTTAGTTGTTTATGAAGAAGTACTTTCATGCTTATATTTCAGGAGTGGTTCAAGGAGTTGGTTATAGATATTTTGCCTATAAATGGGCAAAGCGTCTTGGTATTTTAGGTTATGTAAGAAATTTAAATGATGGAAGAGTGGAAGTAGAAGCTGTAGGAGAAGAAGAAGCATTAAAACTTTTTTTGGAAAAATTAAAAGAAGGTCCATTAGGAGCAATAGTGGAAAAGATTGATGTGGTTTGGAGTAATGAAAGTATAAATAATTTTACTGATTTTGAGATAAGATGAAAGGGACTATGAAAAATTATAGATGGTATGTAGATACAGTTGCAGAAGATCAGTTACATTGCTATATGGTAGAGGAAGTTTTAGTAGATGTTGTTTCCTCTTACCAAAAGATTCAAATCATTAAAAATCCAACTTATGGTAAATGTATAATAATAGACGGAAAAATGCAATCTGCAGAAAAGGACGAATTTATATATCATGAAAGCCTTATTCATCCTTCTATGATATTGCACCCTAACCCTTATAAAATATTAGTTATTGGAGCAGGAGAAGGAGCTACCCTTAGAGAGCTTTTAAAATATAATAATGTGGAAATTGTTGCAGTTGAAATCGACCCCGAAGTAATTGAGTTTTCTGAAAAGTACTTATGGGAATGGCATCAAGGTTCTTTTAAAAATGAGAAAGTTAAATTAATATTACAAGATGGATGGGAATTTGTTAAGAGTACAACGGATAAATTTGATATTGTGGTTTTAGATCTACCTGAGCCATATCCTGATACTCCTGCTTACCGATTATATTTACCGGAATTTTATTTTATGGTTTGGAATGTATTAAATGATAATGGTATAGTAGTAACACAAGGAGATACAACACAGTTAGGGCAAGAATATAGACATTTTTGGATAAGGGATAATTTAAAGAAAGTATTCTCTAATTCATATTCATACCAAACTTTTATTCCTTCTTTTGATAGTAGTTGGGGATTTTTAATTGGTTTTAAGGATGAAAATATCTCACCATTTTTACCAAAGGATGAGATTAATCAACGGATAAAGGTAAGAATTCATGGAGAATTAAAATTTTACGATGGGGATACCCATTTGTCTTTATTTTATATTCCTAAATATTTAAGAAGTTGAATTGACTTTGGATTTTAAAGACACTGACTTATTCAAACAAAAAAGAGAAAATTTAGTAGAGATATTAAAGAATGAAGGGATAAAATCTCCTGAAGTTCTTTATGCTATTAAAAAAATTCCAAGACATCTTTTTGTACCCCAAGAGTATATTGATTTTGCTTACGAGAATGAGGCATTACCGATAGGTTTTGGGCAAACCATATCCCAGCCTTATATAGTAGCACTAATGACAGAAGCCTTGGAACTTACCAAAAAAGAAAGAGTTTTAGAGATAGGTACAGGATCTGGTTATCAAACAGCAATATTGGCTGAACTTTCTAAA
>JAPYWU010000127.1 GCA_028276205.1 Dictyoglomaceae bacterium
CTTTATGCTGCCTATTCTCGTGGATTAGAAGCCAAAGAGTTAGCAGTAGTTTTAGGAGAGGCAGCACTAACCGAAGAGGATTTGCAGTTTTTGGAATTTGCAGAGGAATTTGAGGATAAATTTATAAAACAAGGTGAATATGAAAACAGAAGTATATTTGAGACCTTAGATTTAGGTTGGAAGCTACTGAGAAAGTTGCCAAGATCCAGTCTCAAGAGAGTGAGACCTGAATATCTTGATGAGTTCTGGGGGAAGGAAGATGCCTCTTAGAGTTAATCCTAACCGAATGGAGCTTTTAAGGCTTAAAAAAAGACTTGCTATTGCAAGGAGAGGGCATAAATTATTGGAAGATAAATTAGAAGGTCTGATCCAAAGATTTATGGAAGAGGTACAGAACTACAGAACTTTAAGAGAACTTACAGAGAAAAAATTTTTAGAATTCTTAGCCCTTGGAGGTATTGTATATATAAAAACTTCTGGTCCTATTTGGGATTTACTTGTATTTATGAATGAAGGAAAAAGTATTTTGTACCAAAAATATGAAAAGAAAATGAATATTCCTGTTAAAGAACTATCAATTTCTTATCTATATATTCCATCTTATAGCTTGATGGAAACACCTACTGATTTAGATGAGCTTTCTCGTATGTGGTCTGAATTGTTAGAAGATATAGTTGCTTTAGCTAATAAAGAAAGATATATTCTTTCTCTTCTTCAAGAGATAGAGAGGACTAAAAGAAGAGTTAATGCTTTAGAATATAAATTGATTCCTCAAATTGAGGAAACCATAAAACTTATTACGGTAAAGTTAGAAGAACTTGAAAGAGGTAATTTCTTTAGGTTGTTAAGATTGAAGGAATCTTAAATGGAAAATAAATTAGCGTGGAGAGAGATTGATTTATCTGCTCTTTTAAATAATTTAAAGATAATAAAAGAAAAGATAGAAGAAAAGGTTGAAATAATAGCTGTAGTTAAAGCAGATGCTTATGGTCATGGAGCAAGGGTAATATCAAGATTTTTGCAAAAAGAAGGAATTAAAAAATTTGCTGTTGCTCATATAGAAGAAGGAATTGAGTTAAGAAACTATGGAATTACTGGGGAGATATTAATTTTATCTCCCCAGCTTTATTATTCTATACCTTATTTTTTCGAATTTAATCTTATTCCATTAGTCTCGGATTTATTTTTCTTAGAAGAACTTGGTAAATACGCTAAAAAATTAGGAAAAAGATTAAAATTTCATCTTGCTATAGATACAGGCATGGGTAGAGAAGGTATACTTCCTTCTGATATAGAAAAAGCAAGGGATATATTAAGTAAATATCCTGAATTACATTTAGAGGCTTTGTCCACTCATCTTTCTACTCCAGAAAACAAAAAGGATCCTTATAATATATTTCAAAAGGAACTTTGCCAAAAAATATATAATGATCTAATAGATAATCATGGCATATATTTTCATGTATCTAATACAGGGGGAATTTTTAATTTTCCAGAACTACATTATCAAGCTATAAGACCAGGTATATCTTTGTATGGATATGGAGATAAAAAATTAAAGCCAGTCATGGAAGTGAAAGCAAGAGTTACCTTGGTAAAAGAAGTACCTGCGGGGTGGGGAATAGGTTATGGGCATACATATATTACACAAGAAAATATGGTTTTGGCACTTATTCCTATAGGATATGCTGATGGATATAGAAGGGAACTATCAAATAAGGCTAAAGTTATAATAAAAGGAGAGTTTTTTAAAGTTGTAGGAAGAATATCTATGGATCAGTTTACAGTAAATGTTACAGGAAAAGATATAAAAGCGGGTGATGTGGTAACAGTTATGGGAAGGGAAGGAGATAAAATAATAGATGCTCAAGAACTTTCTATTCTTTCGAATACAATTCCTTATGAGATATTAACAGGGTTTGGTTCTGCAAAGAGGCTATGCACTGTTTATAGATTTCGCGGAAAAAATTTAAAGGATCCTATTGAGGAGCTTGGTTTATAATTTCATTTACAAGTTTTATTTCATCCTGTTTATCTTTTATCAAGCCATAATAATGTTTTAAAAATAATAATTTTAGAGTTTCTCCTATTTTTCTTCCTTTGATACCTAAGCTGATAAGTTCTTCTCCAGTCATATATGGTACTTTTTTCTCTTTTAGAAGTTTTATCCTAAGAATATCTTTTTTTCTTTTAGCGTTAATAGAAATAAGAAGTAATATGTGTATTGGGAGTTCGTAGAGGAAAAGAATGTCTCTTTCATCAATTGTCTCTTTCTCCATGTATTTTTTTAATATAGAGAAGTAATATATGGTTTTCTTAGAGAAATGTAATTCTTCCAACCATTTTTTACCATCTTCTTCATTGGCATTTGAAATTATGTCTAAGACTTGAATGTTATAATCTTCGGGATATTCTTTTCTTAAAATATCAAGAGTTTTCTCTATATTCTTTGGAAGATTTTTAATTGGAAATATTTGGTTTATAGCATTCAACTCTTCTAATCTTCTTAATACTTTTACAGGCTCTTTTTCGTTTAAGATTAGAATTATTTCTTCTCTTAATCTTTCTTTTCCGATCTTTTTAAGAAATCCATGCTCTATGGCTTCTTTCAATAGGGAAGATGTTTTTTCTTCAAAGGAAAAAGAAAGTCTTACTTCTAACCTAATTCCTCTTAGAATTCTTGTTGGATCTTCTATAAAACTTAAATTATGAAGAACCCTTAATTCTTTTCTTGTAAGATCTTCTAACCCTCCATAAAGATCTATAATTTCTCCAAAATTTTCTTCATTTAAACTCATCGCTAAAGCATTTATCGTAAAATCTCTTCTTTTTAAGTCTAACCAAAAAGAACTTCTCTCTACTTTTGGGAGGCTTCCAGGTTCCTCATAATATTCGGTTCTTGCAGTAGCAATATCTATTCTCTTCCCATTTATTACTATTTCTGATGTTCCAAACTCATCATGAACCTTTACTTTTCCAGTCCATTTATCCATTATTTTTGATATAACAATATTTATGTCTCCTTCTACTACTATATCAAGATCATAATTAGGTATTCCCAATAAAAGATCTCTTACAAAGCCCCCAATGGCATAAATAGAAATATTATATTGTGATGTTAAATTTCTTAGTTCTTCTAAAATTTCTCTCCAAGGTGAGTTTATTATTTTCTCTTCTTGGATTTGGAATATACTTCCTAAAGGTGCATAGGTTTGAGATTTTAAAAATCTAAACTTTAATATATCTTGTCTTGTAATAATTCCTACTATCTTGCCATTTTCTACTACAGGAACTCTTCCAATATTTTTTTCAACTAAGATTCTTTCTATCTCTGAAATAGATGTTTCTGGAGTGACAGTTATCACTGGTTTTGACATAAATGATTTGACCTTTCTTTTTGTGAGTTTTAAATTAATTGCTTTTTCCACATCTCTTCTACTTATAATTCCAATAAGTTTGCCATTTTCTTCAACGCATAATCCTCCGTATCCATATTTCATCATTATTTTGAATGCTTCACGAATGCTTGTATCTGGAGGTATTGTGACTACTGGATAGGACATTATATCTTTTGCAGTAAAATCCTTAGGTAAAAAGATTAGCAATCTTTCTTTTAAAAGTTTTTCAAGGTCATCAAGCTCTATATTATTACTATTCAAAACCACAGTAGTGGCACTTTTATGTCCTCCTGGATTAAATTCTTTCAAAATATCTCTAAGATCGATGTTGGGAAGTCTTGTTCTTCCTAATACATAAATTTTTTCTTTTACTTGGAGTAATATGAAAAGTATATCTCCTTCTTTTTCATCCAAAACTTTATGGGCCAATATAGAAAGACCTTCTATATATTTTTCTTTTTTTAACTTGCTTACAACAACCTTGTAACCTCTTATAATTTCCTCTTTTGAGTTCTGTAAGAGTTCATTAAGAAACTCTTTTTGTTCATCTGTTAATTTTTCGTGTAAATAATAGTTTATAATGTTTAAATCAGCACCTCTTTCTAAAAGAATACTGGCTATTTTTAAATCTTTTGGAGTAGTATTTGCAAAGGTAAAATTTCCTGTGTCCTGATATATTCCAATTAGAAATATGGTAGCTTCTATGGGATCTATAGGGATTTTATTTTCTATAAGTTTTTCCACTAATATGGTGGTGGTAGATCCAGTTCTTTCTATGAATTCTATATTTCCTTTTATGTCTCCACTTTCATGGTGATCATAAATTTCTATTATATAATTTCCTTCTTTGAATATTTCTTGAATATTTTTATCTATTCTATTTAAATAATGATTATCTACTAATATAATCTTCTCAATATTGTCTTTATTTGAAGTTATATACTCATAGTTTTCTTGAAATCTAAGGATATCCTTATATAATAGATAAAATTCGTAAACTTTTCTCTCCATGCTTTTGCTTGTATAAGCTATAGCTTTTGGGTATAGTTTTTTTGCAGCATAGAGAGAAGATAAAGCATCAAAATCTAAGTAGTTATGAGTAAGAATCAGTTGAATTTTTTCCTTCATACCTATATAGGTTTATAGGGAAAATTTTCTTTATTATATGGTTCTATTTCTAACTCTTTTTCCTTTTCTTTATGTTTAATTTTTATTTTTACTTTTTCTTTATCTCTATGATCGCTATAATAACCTGCAATTTTTCCTGC
>JAPYWU010000128.1 GCA_028276205.1 Dictyoglomaceae bacterium
AGGAAGAGATCCTGACAATCCAAGAAATATAAGGAAGGTGACAATAACAAGATAGACATGATAAAAATAGCTATTGATCTCATTAAAAATCCAATTTTCATTATTCCTTTTCTTGTAGTAATAATTACACAAGGTCTAAAGGGTATTATAAGAATTATTCAAGAAAAAAAGTTTTTATGGATAGCCTTCTTTGAATGGGGAGGAATGCCAAGCTCTCATTCAGCCCTCGTTGTATCTTTATCATTAATAATAGGTATAAAAGAAGGTTTTAATTCTACCATTTTTATATTATCTATGTTTTTAGCTGGTATAGTAATTGCAGATGCAATTGGAGTAAGACTTGCTACAGAAGAACAAGCAAAAGTAATAAATAAGATAATTCAAAAGGAGTTAAAGGATCCAGAATTAAAAGAGATAATTCTAAAAGAATCTATTGGACATACTCCTATAGAAGCTATTGTTGGAGGAATAATTGGTCTTATCTTAGGACATCTTCTATACTATGGGATATTTCATAGATGAAAATAGGATTTTTTAGTGACACATATAAACCTCAAAAAAATGGTGTAGCTACCGCCTTATATTTTCAGAAAAAAACCTTAGAAGAAGAAGGTCATGAAGTACATCTATTTATTCCCTATATACCTAAAATCTTGCCCGAAAAAAATGTCTATCAGCTTTTCTCTATTACTTTTCCATTTCAAAAAGAACATAGAATAGCAAATCCTTTTTCTATTAAATACGATCTATATCTTAACAATCTTAAATTGGATGTGATTCATACTCATACTCCTTTTTCCTTAGGAATTTTTGGGGCCTATGAAGCGAAAAAAAGAAAAATCCCTCTTATACACACTTACCATACATTGCTTACTGAATATGCCTACTATATATGGGATCATTTTCCAGAAATGGTAAAAAAATGTATGATAACCGAGAAAAGAGCGAAAGATATAGCAATATGGATTAGTAGATTTTATTGCAATCTCTGTGATACTGTAATTGCTCCTTCTACAAAAATTAAAAAACTACTTATTAACTTTGGAGTTAAGAAACCCATAGAAATAATTCCTAATGGTTTAGATTTGAGGAATTTTCATCCTATTGATAAAAAAGTGGCAAGAGAAAAATTAAATCTTCCTATTGATGCATATATTTTACTATTTGTAGGAAGATTGGGAAAAGAAAAAAACATAGAATTTTTATTGAAAGTTATGAACAAATTAAAAAATTATCCCAAAATCTACCTTCTTATTGTGGGGGATAATCCCGACAAGAGAGTAACAAATAATTTAAAGGAGGAAGCCAAAAAACTTAATATTGAAGATAGAGTAATATTTACTGGTTATCTTGATTACCATAAAGTAATAGAAGCTTATTATTCTTCAGATATATTTGTTTTCTCATCTCTGACTGAGACGCAAGGTTTAGTAGTATTAGAAGCTCTTACAGCTGGACTTCCTGTAATTGCTTTAGAAGATGAAGCTATCGCAGATTTTGTAAAAGATGAAATAAATGGTTTTCTAATCCCATTTAAAACTTCCAATATAGAGGAAAGCATCATTTTATTTTCAAATAAAGTTATAGAATTATTAGAAAACCATGACTTGTATAAAAAATTATCAGAGAATGCTATTAATAGTGCTCAAAATTTCAGTGTTCAGAAAATCAATAAAAGACTTCTTGACTTGTATAACAACCTCATTAAAGAATATAATATTAAAAATGCCTGAATTCATTTCTCTTTTTATTGAAGAGTTAAATAGAAAAAAAGAAAAGATAAATAACCTTTTTTTCAAAAAAGATATAAAGGATAGGTCTTTTTTTATAAATTTTATAGAAACTATATGGCATAAGATACCAGAAAGTTTACAAAGTAATAATCATAAAATCTTTGCTATTGATGCCTCACAAAGAACCCTTTCCTTTTCTCTTGGTCCTTATCTTCTTCTAACTCAAGGTTTAGCTATAGGTACTGAAGGTTATGAGAAAGCTACCATCTCATTAGACCCTATACCTGCATCAATTTCTGAAAATCAATTAGGTTGGATACGGGATTTGATAATGCAAAATATAGAAGCTAAACTTGCCATTGAAATTATAGAAGAGATCACCCCTCCCTTCATCTTATTTATTGATGGTTCTATCTTATCAAGAATTTCATATCTATTAAGATATATAAATCTTATAGAGGAAGAACCTTATAAAGATTTGGCTCTTAACGCTTTAAAAACTACTATAGATCTCATTCTAAAATCTAAAAAGAAAAACATAGAATTAATATCCATATCGAAATCAAGTAGAAACACCTTTTTCTTTCAAATTCTATCAATAGACCATCCTGAATTGAAAGAAGAACTTCCTTATATTCCAATTGACGCAGAATTTTTAAATATCATTTCCTGGGAACCAGGATATAGTACACCCCTACTAATAGGGGCAGAAATGGGACTTGGTCATAGTCAGAGAGATCTTATAGAGAAAGATCCTAATCTTCAGATCTTATTAAAAGATATACCTGCTTTTATTACTTTCTATGTAAGACTTATTCCAAGAGACCAAATTTTAAGAATTGATATACCAAACTACTTAGTAGGAGATTCAACCACGCTTTTACAAGTAAACTATCATTGGGAAAAGGATATAAATATAGATAATATCCTTGCTATTCTTAAAGAAAACTGTATAAACTCTCAAATATATCAGACTCCCTTGTATTTAGTAGATAAAATTGTCAGAATTAAAAAAACACCTGATTTAGAAAGATATATAATGATTCTTAAAAAAGAATTTCCTGGTATCTTAGAATTAGATAGATCTCAAAGGAGGTTTTTCTAAAAAATCATGGACTTAAAATGTGTAGGATATTTGGTAGGTGAAAGTTTCTGTGATAGTTTTCAATTTGTTACTAATGAAGAATTAGCCCCTAAAAGATTGGAATATGTCATAATTAAAGGAACTGCTGCATCAGATGAAGAGGTTGACGTATTAGCCCAGGTAGAAAGTCTAAAGGCTTTTTCAGATATATTAACAGAAGATCAAGAATATGATGCAACCACAAAACTTTTAGAACTAAATTACAAAATACCACTAAAGCTTATTGCTACAGCAAGAGTTTTAGGTTATTTAGATAAGGATGATAACATTCAACTTCCAAGATCAGTTTCTTTACCAGGGTCCCCAGTTTTTTTAGCTCCTGATGATCTTCTTAGAAGATTCTTTACCCATAAAAAGGCAACAGCTATAGAAATTGGAACCTTACTTTATAGACCAAATGTCAAGGTAACCCTTGATCCAAACGGACTTAGGAGACATCTTGCTATAATTGCCCAAACAGGAGCAGGTAAATCTTATCTCACTGGATTACTTTTAGAAAAACTTGTAAAACTTGGTGCTACTATTTTAGTATTTGATCCCAATAGTGACTATGTCTTATTAAGAAGAAAAAGAAATAATTTAAAAGAATTTTCATCTATCGCCCAACAAGTTAATATTTATAGAATACCTCAAGTACAAGGAAGATTTACAGATGATATTATTGGGGGTGTAGAACCTTACTCAATCAGATTTAGCGAATTAGAAAACGAACAGATAGCAGAAATATTAGGAATCTCAGAATATAGTAACATAAGAGATGCGGTTGAAAGGGCTATTGAAGAACTTAGAAAAGAAGGTATTGATTTTACTCCAAATGAACTCTATGAAAAACTACAATCTATGGCAGGTATAGATGAAGAAGAGGAAGATGAAGAAATATTAGATTTTGATGACTATGAAAAAAAATATGTAAAAAAAATAGAGAAAAAAAATAAAAAATACTCTGAGGAAACTATGAATGGAGCAAGAAAAGCATTAAAATATGTTAAATGGATAAAAGATTATCCAATATGGGGATTTAAAGATATAAAAATTGAAAAAATTCTAAAACCTGCTCAGATATCTGTTATAGACTTGGCAGGTATAGAGAAAAATCTACAGGATTTAGTAGTAAGTAAATTGTTGAATGATATATGGACTAAAGCAAAATCAGAAGGACTTACATATCCTTTATTTATCGTATTAGAAGAAGCTCATAATTTAGTGCCAAAAGAGAAAGCAGAAAAATTAAGAAGTGCAAAGATAATAAATTCAATTGCAGCAGAAGGACGAAAATTTAAAGTATTTCTAATTGTGGTCACCCAAAGACCTTATAAAATAAGTAGTAATACATTATCCCAATGTGGAAGTCAGATAATAATGAGATTAACCAATCCTACAGACCAAAATGCAGTAAAAGAGGCATCAGAAGCTCTTTCAGAAAACTTATTTAATGATCTTCCTGGATTAAACATTGGAGAAGCAATTGTCTTAGGAAGATTAACCCGTATTCCTGTAATGGTAAAGATTGGAGAAAGAGAAACAGCAGAAGGAGGTTTTGATATAGATATAGATGAGGAATTTGAGAGAGCTTTAAAAGATGCTCAAAATATAGATACCTTCAAAGAAATTATCACCGATCTTCCCGATATTGGGAGTGAAATCTAAAACATGATAAAAATTCTTATAACTGCAGATAACCATTTAGGTAAATATTATAAAAAATTAGTACCAGAAAGATTAAATGAAAGAAGAAAAAAGATAAGAGAAGCCTTTAAAAAAACAGTAGACTATGCTA
>JAPYWU010000129.1 GCA_028276205.1 Dictyoglomaceae bacterium
TATTGAGACATTATATTTATAAAAACATCTGTAGAGATTTCTCTTTTTAAAAATTCAAGCCATTCTTTTATAGATGAGACTCCGTTTGGTAGCAGAAGATGTCTTATAATTAGTCCTCTTATAGCTATGCCATTTTCATCTGTTATAAGATTTCCTACTTGTCTATACATTTCCTTTACTGCTTCTTTTGCTACCTCTGGATAATCATATGCATTAGCAAGTTGTAAAGATATGTCAGGAGACCAAAACTTTATGTCAGGCATATATATATCTATAATACCATCTAACTCTCTAAGGGTTTCTAAAGACTCATATCCACTACTGTTATAAACTAAAGGTATATTTAACCCTTTAGGAATAGCATAGAAAAGAGCTTCTAATATTTGAGGTACATAATGAGTGGGAGTAACAAGATTAATATTATGACAACCCATATTTTGTAGTTCTATCATTATAGTTGCTAAGGTTTCAGTATCAATAATTTCTCCCATTCCTAAATGACTAATAGTATAATTTTGACAAAAGATACATCCCAAGTTGCAATATGTAAAGAATATAGTGCCAGATCCACCTTTCCCGACTAAAACTTTTTCTTCTCCAAAATGGGGAAAATAACTTGATATGGTTATTTCTGATGGTGCCTTACAATAGCCTTTTTCTCCCTTTTTTCTATTTACTTTACAATTACGTGGACACAGATTGCATAATTCCAATCTTTTACTAAAAATTTCAATTTTTCTTTCTAAATCACCTTTTTTATAACTCTCAATATAAGTAGGTCTCATAGAGACCTTAAAAATTCTCTAATCTTAAATTTTACATTCAAATTATGGGCTATTTCTTCACATTTATTTATATCTATAGATGGTATATTAACCACACTTATCCATACATTGTTAATATAATTAGGAGCGATTCTGATAAATTCGATTAAATACTTATAGGCATCTTTAAATACAGGCCTTGATACTAAGTTATATTTATATTCATTTTCCGCATTTAGACTAATGGAAATACTGTCTATATAAGGTGCTATCTCTGGTAAAATGTTTCTACCGTGAAAGATATTAGCATGCCCATTAGTGTCTATTCTTATATCTTTGTTGGGGTAGTTTTCCTTAATATATCTTGAAACTTTTTTTACTATTTCTATTCTTAGTAAAGGTTCTCCATATCCGCAAAACACAATTTCTTTATAGTCATTCAAATTTATTTTTTTTAATTCGCTTATAATATCTTTAAACGTGGGTTCTTTTTCTAACCATAATATTTTATCACCAATTCTATCTGAAAAATTTCGTATACAAAATGTACACCTATTAGTACATTTATTGGTTATATTAAGATACAGATTATCACTTAATTCATATACTACGTTCATATTGCTATATTTTTGAATATTCTTTTTAAATTTTTCTTTATAATATCAGAGAGATCGATTAGATCTATACCTTTTATTTCGGATATTTTTTGGGCTATTTCAGGTAAATAAGCAGGCTCATTAATTTTTCCTCTTATAGATTGAGGAGGAAGATAAGGTGCATCAGTCTCGATAGCAATTAAATCTAATGGTAACTTTCTTACAACATCTCTTAAATTATTTGCATTTGGATAAGTTATAGGTCCAGAAAAGCTGAACAAAAAATTCCAATCTGCTATAATTTTTGCTATTTCATAACTACCACTAAAACTATGCATTATTCCTCCTATTTCCCACACTTTTTCAGCCTTCATAATGTCTATAAGATCTTTCCAGGCATCTCTGCTATGAATGACAATAGGAAGTTTATTTTCTTTTGCATATTGAATAAATTGAATAAATATTTGTTTCTGAGAATCTTTTGAAGAGTAAAGCTTATAATAATCAAGCCCAATTTCTCCAATAGCTATTACCTTTGATGTAAGAAGTTTATCCCACTCTTTTTTATTAAATTCAAATTTATCTGACTCGTGAGGGTGTAAACCTATAGTTGCATAAATATCATCATTTTCACTTAATTCTACTGCGATTCGGCTTGAATTTATGTCATATCCTACTACAAAAAATTTATTAACCCTTTTTTCTTTAGCTCTATTTACAATTTCTTTCCAAGAAGCATAAAGTCGTTTATCATTGAGATGTACATGCGTATCAATCCACATTGCTATAAGTAGTAGCCCAGGGCTATGCCTCCACCGTCGATTTGATCCTCCGGGAGAAGAGAGATAGAAAAGCTCCGATTAGGTTTACTGCGGCACCTAAGAGGTACCTCTTACCGTTGCTTCCTTTCGGACCTGGCGGGGTTTGAGGCCCTCTTAGTGCACAGCTCCTAATCTTCATCGCTTTCATCTCTCCCTTCTTACCCACAGGACCAAACCTCGGGTGGCCTTTCGGCCCTGCTATAGCGGATTGCAGGTTCAGGGCACCGCTAGCTCCCCGCCTAAGCATAGCCCTGGGTATTTTTATTCTTGAATTTTTAATAATACAAATAAAGTACTAAAAATAACCCAAACAAATAAAACTATAAATAAGAATATCAATATTTTACCTATCCATGCTCCAATACTTTTTTCATTTTTAAAAAATAAGGAAAAATTTATCTCCTTCACAACTGCAAAAGCAGCTATTATACCAACAAAAAAACTAATTATAATACTTGTTAGACTCAGTAATTCTCTTATATTTCCCATTTCTTAATTTAATACTTTTATATTAAGTGGCGGAGAGGGTGGGATTCGAACCCACGAGGCCACTTTCGTGGCCTACTCGCTCTCCAGGCGAGCGCCTTCGTCCACTCAGCCACCTCTCCGCTTAATTTATATTTTACCATAAAACTGTATTAAGGTGAACTCCTTAAATTAGTAAAAAACCTTCTTATAATTTCCTCACTTTCTTCTTTCATTATTCCAGCTACAATTTCTAATTTCTGCCACTTCTTATAATTTTCAATATTACATATAAACCTTGAAAATCCCTCTTCGTGATTGCTTGCCCCATATATTAATTTGTCAAATCTTGCTTGTAATATAGCTCCAAAACACATTATGCAAGGCTCAAGTGTTACATATATGGTACATCCATAAAATCTCCAATCACCAAGCTTTCTATAAGCCTTTCTTATAGCTACAATTTCCGCATGGCAAAGAATATCTTTTTTTGTTTCACGAAGATTATATCCCCGAGATATTATTTCTCCATTTTTTACAATAACAGCACCTACAGGTACTTCATTCTTTTCTAAAGCTTTTCTCGCTTCTTTTATTGCTTCTGACATAAAAAAGTTTATATCTTTACTGAGTCCTCTACCCATTTTATATATTCGGGAAGTCCATAACTTATGGGAATACCTATAATTTCAGGAAGTTCATATGGGTGCAACTCTTTTATCTTTTTCACTAAATCTGGAAATTTACTCTTATCTGTTTTTAATAAAACTATTACTTCATTTGTATTTTGTTTTTCATTATTCCAATAAAAGTAAGACTTAACATTAGGAATAATATTACCACAAGCAATCAGATGCTCATCTAAAAGAAAATCCACTATTTTTTCGGCTGTCTCCTCCTTATCTACAGTTATAATACATAACATCATTTTTTTCTCACCTCACTTTAAATTAATAATCTCTTTTGCAATTCTATGTAAAGAATCATTTGGATCACAATCCAATATAAAATTAGCAACTTTTTTAAGTTTTTCAGGTGAGTTTACAAAGGTAAAGCTTAATCCAGCTAATTTTAACATATCTTCATCATTATAAAAATCCCCAATAGCAATAACCTGCTTAGAAGATATATTTAACATATTTAGTAGAATATTGAGAGCATTACCCTTTGATACACCATACGGTAATATCTCTAAATAATAAGGTGCTGAGAATACAGCATTAATTTTATTTTTATAATTTTTATCTATATGAGATTTAATAATTTTCAGGTCTTCTTCTTTACCTTCCAAGAATACTTTAATTATTTTTTTATTTCCTCTTTCCAACATCAACAATGCATTTTCATCTTCAATAAGCATATCTTCATAATATACCCCAATTTTTATTTTCTCATAATAAATCTTTATAAATTGAAGAGAATCTTTAACTTCTCTATCGGATAAATATTTAATAAACAAAAATCTTTTCTCCACAGGGTGATATATTCCAGATCCATTGTACAATATTACTGGTATATTAATATTCAACATTCTTATCTTAGATTCTATAGATGACCACCTTCTACCTGTTGCTATAGTAAAATCTATTCCTTTTTCCCTGAGTTTTTGTATAGCTATGATGTTTTGATATGATAAGGTTTCTGTATGATCAACTATACTTCCATCAAAATCAGCTATAAGTAGTTTATACATTTAAGATCACTTCTCTTATTTGATTTATTAGCAGAGGCTTATAGGTAAAAATTTCTAAGAATTCCTCTCCTCTAATAATTGAATCTTCTATCTTTTTTGTTTTCAACTCTATATTATACTTATTGTCTCTTTTTTCTATTTTCATATTATAAATATGTCTTTTCAAATCTATTTCCTTTATCTTTTCCCCTCTTCTTACTAATATATATACCTCGTTACTTTTTTCAAATCTTTCAATATCTTCTAAAAAAGAAATTTCATCAACCACAAAAA
>JAPYWU010000130.1 GCA_028276205.1 Dictyoglomaceae bacterium
TCCTGATATTAAATTTTTTATTTCTTCTATCTTTTTAATTTCGATTCTCATTCTTTTCTATAGCCTTTAATAAATTTAACGCTAATATTCTTGTGGTTATTACCCCTACTCCACCTGGAACAGGAGTTATAGCTTCGACCTTATCCTTTACTCTCTCAAAATCAACATCTCCTACCAATTTACCATCCACCACATTAGTTCCTATATCAATCACAATCCCATTTTCCTTTACCATATCCTCTGTAATTATACCAGGTTTACCTACTGCTACCATTAAAATATCTGCCATTCTTGTATAAAACTTTAGATCTATTGTTTTTGAATGACATATTGTTACAGTTGCATTTCTATGCAAAAGAAGAAGGGATAAAGGTCTTCCTACAGAAATACTCCTACCTACTACTACAATATTTCTACCCTCTATAGGAATATTATAAAAGTCAAGAAGTTCGATAACTGCCTGAGGTGTACAAGGGAAAAATGTATCTTCACCAGCTATCAATTTACCTAAGCTCTCATAAGTTATTCCTTCCACATCTTTAGAAGGAGGAATATACTGAAAAGCTTTCAACTTTTCTAAATCTTGAGAAAGAGGCCTAAGGAGTAAAATTCCATGAATATCTTTATTTCTACCAAGTGAATTCATTTCATTGATAAAATCATTTAAGGAGATATTTTCCTCAAAATTGATTTTATTTATTTTTATTCCTAATTTTTTAAAGACCTTTTCTATACTATTAGAATAAGCTTCTGCTTCAGGATTTTCACCCACTCTAACCACACAAAGAGTCGGAATAAATCCCTTTTCTGTATATTCGCTTACCTTTTCTATAATTTTTTCTTCCAAACTTTCTGCCACATTCTTTCCATATAAAATCTTTGCCATTTTACCCTCCTAAATCACTCCCATAATATCTCCACTATCATTAATATCCATTTTACAAGCTGAGGGTATCTTAGGTAATCCTGGCATTGTCATTATATTTCCAGTATATGCCACTAAAAATCCTGCCCCTCCAGAAATCTTTATTCTTTGTACATTTATTACAAAATTCTCTGGTTTTCCAATAAGCTTGGGATTATCTGAGAGAGAAAATTGGGTTTTTGCCATACAAATAGGTAAATTTTTAAATCCCCATTTTTCTATTTTTTTAAGATCCTCTTTTGCCTCTTCTGAAAATATTACATCTTTTGCCCCATAAACTTTTACTGCAATTTTACGAATTTTCTCCTCATATGGTTCGTTAAGATCATAAAGAAAAGTAAAGTTATTTGGATCATTTTCAATAGCAGAAAGAATTTCTTTTGCCAATTCTACTCCACCCTTTCCACCCTTTCCATAAACCTCTGAAATAGCAACCCTTACACCTTTTTCCTTTAAAGTATTCATTACAAAATTTATCTCTTTTTCTGTATCTGTAGAAAATATATTTATAGCCACAACAACTGGCAAACCAAATATTTCCTTAATAATATAAATATGATGGAAAAGATTAGGAAGCCCTTTCTCTAAAGCATCTATATTTTCTTTTTCCCAATCTTTTTTTACCCCACCATGATATTTCAAAGCTCTTATAGTTGCCACTAAAATTACCACATTTGGTTTTAAATTACCTATTCTGCATTTTATATTAAAAAACTTCTCCGCCCCTAAATCAGCTCCAAAACCAGCTTCCGTAACCACAAAATCAGCAAGTCTCAAAGCCATATCTGTAGATATAAGAGAATTACAACCATGAGCAATATTTGCAAAAGGACCTCCATGTACAAAAGCAGGAGTTCCTTCTAAGGTTTGCACTAAATTAGGAGATAAGGCATCTTTTAAAAGTATTGCCATAGACTTATGAGCTTCTAAATCTCTACTAAAAACAGGATTCCCTTTTTTGTTTATGCCAACAATAATATTACCAAGTCTATCCTTTAATTCCTGTATATCTCTTGAAAGGGAAAGAATAGCCATAACCTCAGAAGCAGCAGTTATATCAAACCCATCTTCCCTGGGTATGCCATTACCCTTTCCTCCAAGTCCACTTACTATAAATCTTAGTTGGCGATCATTCATATCTATACATCTTTTCCAAAAAATCTGATTAATATCTATTTCAAGCTCATTTCCTTGATATATATGATTATCCAACATGGCAGACAACAAATTATTAGCAGAGGTTACCGCATGAATATCACCTGTAAAATGTAAGTTTATATTCTCCTCTGGAATAACTTTTGATTTACCACCACCAATAGCTCCTCCTTTAACACCAAAAAAAGGTCCCATAGAAGGCTCTCTTATACATATAATAGTTTTATAAGATAAAAGATTTAAAGCATCACCAAGTCCTATAGTTGTTGTGGTCTTTCCCTCACCTAAAGGGGTAGGATTCATGGCACTTACAAGGATTAATTTTCCCTTTTCTTTATCTTTAAGTTTATTTAAAACCTTCCAGTTAACTTTTCCTATATACCATCCATAAGGCAAGATATCTTCTTCAGAAAGTCCCAATTCCGATGCAAGATCAAAAATCTTCTTCACTTTATACCTCCAAGATTCAAGTCTATAGGAATTATTTCTCCCCAAACCTTATCTCCATCTATATAAAGATAACCTATTGTATTTTTATCTGTAAAAAATCTATCAGTAGGAGATCCTGGATTGAAAAAGAATATTTCATCATCCCATTCCATAAGAGCATGATGGGTATGTCCAAATACAATAACATTAATATTCTCTAAATCTTCTTCAAAAACCTTTTTAACCCTGTCTTTAATTCCCCATGGAGCACCACTACCATGAGTAATTCCAATCTTTACCTTTTCAAGTGTAATAACTCTTTTAGGAGGTAAAACTTTTTTAACTTCCCATGAATCCATATTTCCATGTACACCTATAACATCAGCTATTTTTTTAAGTTCAGGAAGGAAGAAAAGCTCTTCCCAATCACCAGCATGCAATATGAGATCGACTCCTTCTAATTTTTCTAAAATAATTTTAGGAAGATATGGGAAACGAGAAGGAAGATGTGTATCAGAAATTACTCCTATTTTTAACATTCGTTCCTCCAACGTTAGAGAAACAGTTTTTGAAATATCTAATAAAAAATTGGCGGGGAGGGTGGGACTCGAACCCACATGGCCGCGAAGGCCTTACCGGTTTTCAAGACCGGCCCCTTAGCCAATTCGGACACCTCCCCGATGTCCAAAAAAATTATACCATAAATTTTTTAATTTTGTTTTAAATCTTGTGATATAATCTAAAAAAAAGGAAGGGAATCCTATAAAATGGATGTTAAAAAAGCAATTCAAGAAAGAAGAGCTTTAAGATCATTAGAACCCTTTGAAGTTACTGAAGAATTAATCTTAGATCTTGCTGAATCTGCATCCCTTGCACCTTCATGTTTTAATAACCAACCATGGCGATTTATATTTACATATGACAATGAAATTTTAAAAGAACTATATACTGCTTTAACTCCAAGAAATAATTGGGCTTTTGTATCTCCATTAGTAGTAACTGTATTTACCAAAAATGAATTAGATTGCCAAATAAAAGGGAGAGATTATGCCCTATTTGATACTGGAATAGCAGTAGGCTTTATGTTATTAAGAGCAACTGAGCTTAAACTAATCGCTCACCCAATAGCAGGTTATGATGAAGAAAAAGTCAAGGATATTTTAAATATACCTAAGGATATGCAAGTTATAGCTCTTATTATATTCGGGAAAAAAGCTGAAAAGATAAGTACTGTATTATCTGACGAACAAAAGGAAAGAGAATTAAAAAGACCAGAAAGACAACCTATAGAAAAATTCGTATTTATAAATAAATATACAGAAAAATGAAAATCTCGTGTTCTACAGCAGCTTTTATTGATCCATCCTCATCAATAGAACAAAAATTAAAAGACTCTATAGAAGCCATCAATAATATAGTTAAATATGGCTATGATGGCATAGAACTTTTTATACCAAATGTATTTTCTGATGACCAAAAAGAAATCCTATTCCAAGAAGCTTCAAAAATAAAAGGAAAAATACTTACCATCCATGCACCTAAAAATACTCTTCATCGTCCTTTAAAAGAAATCTTTACTCCTTTAAGCAAATTAATTAAAAAAGCCTCAGAATTAGAAGCGAATTATATAGTTTTACATCCACCATTTCAAAAAAATTTCAAATCATTAATAAGAACAATGTTCTATATTTTTGACAATATTTTACTTTTTGCTAAAAGAAATAACGTTACACTTACCATAGAAAATGTACCATACCTTTTAGACCCACCAGAATTTTTTAAGAACATTTGTGAAAAATACAAGGATGGTTTAGGAATAACCATAGATATAGAATATCTTTATTCCACTCCATATTCCTTAGACAAATACCCTAAAGAGCTTCTTTCTAAATATCTCAAGAATATTCATATAAGAGATTATGATGGACAAAGTTTTGACGAAGAGGGAAATAGAAGATACCTAAAACTTGGTGAAGGATTCATAAATTTTAAAGAGTTCTTTGAAAGACTTTTTGATATAAACTATGACAGTATTTTAACAATTGAAACTGTATTTAACAATAAGATAGAAGATCTAATATATAGTA